>JADIMZ010000026.1 GCA_017694335.1 Candidatus Pullibacteroides excrementavium | reverse complement strand
TGAAGCCGGTACGGAGGTGAGCGTGGAAGCCACGGCCAACGAGGGCTGGAAGTTCGTGGCCTGGATGTCGGAGTCCGACACGCTGAGCAAGGAGGCCGAATACGTTTTCACGATAGTCAGCGACACGGCCTTGACGGCTTTGTTCGCCGAAGCGGAAGAGCCTCAGCCGGAAATGTACACTTTGGCATTGACGGCAGATCCGGCGGAAGGCGGCACAGTGAGCGGCGCGGGCGAGTATGAAGCCGGTACGGAGGTGAGCGTGGAAGCCACGGCCAACGAAGGCTGGAAGTTCGTAGCCTGGATGTCGGAGTCCGATACGGTAAGCAAGGAAGCCGGATACGTTTTCACGATTGTCAGCGACACGGCTTTGACGGCCTTGTTCGCCGAAGAAACCGGCAGCGAAGCTTTGGATGCCGACGCTTGGGCCTGCTATGGGCGCGATGGCCGTATCCTGATTGAGAACTCCGGTGTTCCGGCGGTTTACGAGGTGTTCAACTTGGAAGGCAAGCTGGTGTCCAAAGGCGAGGGCGCGGCCACGCTCTATGAAGTCCCGGTAGCTGTGGAGGGGGTTTATGTGGTACGCTTCCATAGTGCCGAGGGCATAGGGGTAAGGAAAGTGTTCGTGCGTTAGGGGTAGCCAGTTCCGGGGCGGGCTGTTCGCGCGTGACGCGGAGGCCTGCTTCCGGAAAACGGTCTCTGGTAGTCCGATGTTCGGACTCCGGAGCCGGTTCGAATGGCAATCTTTGGCGATGGGTTCATTAAAATCAAGAATCAACAAAAAGAAATATGTATTTGAAAACTAAGAAATGGATTCTAGGGCTTCCCATGTTGCTTTCGGGAAGCCTGTGCGCGATGCCTTCCGGGGCAGGGACGCAAGACGAGGCCTTGCCGTTTTTCCGGATGAACGCGCCTTCGTTATCGGTTCCCAAGGCGGACAGCCTGGAAACGGAAGTGGTGGAATGGTGCCTGCCCGACACGGTGACCACCTGGAGGGAGACAGGTATCTACGAGCAGTACGTTTACACTTTGGACAATCGGGGCAATCCCTTGGTGACCGAGTATTTCAATGCCGGTGGCGAGGACTGGATGCCGGTACAGCGCATCGATGCCGTTTTCAACGTCTGGGACGAGATAGACACGACGGTGAATTATGTATGGCAGGGTACGGGCTACGTGCCTACGGCCCGCAAGATTTCCACCTACGACCAGAACGGGAACCGCACGACCCTCCTGAACGAGATTTACGATATGGCCAGCGGGGAGTTCTATGTGGACAACCGTTACACCTACACCTATACGGAGGAAGGCCGCCTGCAGGAGTCCTTGAAGGAGGAACCTGCGAACACGATGCCGGTATCTTGGATGCCGCTTGAAAGACAGCTCTCCACCTACGATGCCGAGGGCAACGAAACGGCCTTCGAGTATTTCCTGTGGGACGGGGCTTCCTGGCGGGAATACCGCTGCCTTTACCGTGAATACGGGAAAAACCTGTTGCTGCGCGAGCTTTGCATGGCAATCCGTGTCGATGGTTCTTACGACAGTGCTTATGAGCAGGTTTACCAATACGATGCCCAAGGGAACAACACGGACTATCTTTACCGGACTTACGACAGCCTGGGCTGGTCCGATGCCGTGCACCGCACGATGACCTATTCGACGACCGGCCAGCTGCTTGAATATGTGAGCGCGATCTGGGACAATGCCATGAACGGCTGGATGAACCAAAGCCGGGAAGTGTATGTCTACGACCAGGCCGGGAACAACGACTCCCTGTATATCTACGCTTGGGAATCTTACGCTTGGAACCAGACCGCCTGCTATGACTACGAGTACGATGCCAACGGGCGTCTGAGTTCGTATGTGCGCGAGGGACTGCGTTACGAGACTATGGAAAGGGACCGTTACGAGTTCGAGCGGGACGAGGACGGAAACGCGGTGTCGGGAACCTGCCTGCGG
Source organism: Candidatus Pullibacteroides excrementavium (assembly GCA_017694335.1). Classification (GTDB taxonomy): domain Bacteria; phylum Bacteroidota; class Bacteroidia; order Bacteroidales; family P3; genus Pullibacteroides; species Pullibacteroides excrementavium. The sequence goes on along the minus strand of JADIMZ010000026.1, from coordinate 27,676 downwards.
TATTCCGACACGGCTTGGGTCCCCGTGGGCTTGTATGACTTGCGCCTGACCTACGCGGACGGGTCATTGGCTTTCGGGGCAGGCAATGTGCCTTTGCACCATATCGAAATCAGCTATGCGAGAGGCGAGAAGGAACTCTACGACCCGACATCCGTCCGTCCTGCCTTGGCGGAATGCGAGTTCTCGGTATGGCCTAACCCGGTGCGGGATGTATTGCATGTGCAGCCGGCGGAGGACGGCCTGGCCGAAATCCGGTTGCTGGATGCATCCGGCCGTCTGCTGCAACGGGCGACATGCCGGGGCGGCAGTGTGGAATTCGATATGGAGGGATATTCCGGCTTGGTTTTCGTGCAGCTGAAGCAGGCCGGCGGGATGAGTGTGAAGAAAGTGGTCGTGTTATAGTTTTGATTATTCAGGAATTTGAAAGACTTTCCCGGAAGGTGCTTTGGATTTTTCTTCCGGGAAGGTTGCATAACGTGTAAAAAAAGACAAGAAATGAAGAAATTCACTATTCTTTTGGCAGGCTTGCTCCTTGGCGGGCTTGCCGGTCGGGGGCATTCCCAGGAGCCGAACACGGCGCCGGAGGCTCCGGTTTTGGTCAGCGTGACGGACAAGGTGGTGGTCCTGGACTGGGAAAGCCCGGAACCTGTGTACGGTCTCTTCGATGATTTCGAGAGCCATGAGGCGTTCGCCGTCAATTCGCCCGGGGAAGTGGGGTGGCAATATGTGGACATGGACAACGATGAAACCTACTGGATTGGAGATTACCAATGGAACGGGCGGGGGCACCCTTCGGCCTTCGTGGTATGGAATCCCGACCGGACGATGCCGGTCTATGACGGGCCGCGAGGCGTGGCGCATTCCGGCAAACAGATGCTGGTGTCCTTTGCCACCATCGGCGACCGGCGGAACGACTGGATCATCAGCCCGGATCTGACTTCCTACGGTTTTACCGATACGATTACCTTGGCTTTCTGGGCGGCCACGTTTGATCCCGGTTACGGTTTGGAGCAAATCAGGATAGGGCACTCCACCACCGACATGATGCCTGATTCGTTCATCTGGCAGAACAACGGGGATTCGATAGCCGTGCCGGGCCGTTCCCAGTCTCATCCGGATTTGTATTATTTTGAGTACAAGTTTCCGGCCGATGCCAAGTATGTGGCTATCAATTGCGTGACATATAGCGGGTTCGTGCTTTGCATCGACGATATCGCGATCGGGACCAACAAGCTGATGCCGACCAAGGCGGACCACAACTACCTGCTGGGGTACAATCTCTACCGGGACGATGTCAAGCTGAACAGTTCCTTGATTACGGAAAACGGCTATACCGACGCGGTATCCGATTACGGTTCTTACGAATACTCGTTGGAAGCGGTTTACGAAGACGGGGTTTCGGCGCGTTCCGCCGCGCTGGAAGTGGAAGTCCCCGATATACACCAGCTTCCTTTCGTGGAGAATTTCGACAGCTACGGTTTGGAGGAGAATTTCTGGATACTGGATCCGTCGGGTACGGATTGCTATTGGGATGTGGACTGGATGAACGGAGGCCTGGTGGATCCGGCGGCTACCTGCCGCCCCCGGGTAAGTTTGACCAATTATGATAATTTCTGTCTGATTTCCAAAGAACTGGATGCGACCGGCTTGGATTCGGTCATGTTCAGCTACGATGTGGCGGGGGATTTCTTTGTGCCTACGACCGAACCGATGACGATGGAGTGCCTGAGCGCGGAGGTCTACGATGGCACGCGCTGGCGGACCGTGGCCCAGCATAATTCGTTGGAGGGCAATTTCGGTTACGAGCGTGTCTATTGCGATATTTCCCGGTATGTGGCGGGCAAGAAATTCCAGGTCCGTTTCCGTTGCTGGGGCGAGGATGCCATGCACGTGATAGGCTGGTTCGTCAGCTATGTGAAAGTCTATGAAAAGGCCAAGGCCACGATTGACGGGACGGTGACCACCAACGGAACCGCTGCCCAGGGTGCCACGCTGACTTTCACCAGCCAGGATAACGATGTCTATACGGCGGTTTCGGAAGCAGGCGGGGCATACCACCTGTCGGACGTGGATGCCGGTACGTATGCTTTGCGGGTGGATCTGCCGGGTTCCAACATCTACCGGGACACGATGGAGATAGTCAAGGGAAGCAATACGGTGGATGTGCCTATGGTGAACCCGGAAATCAGCCTGGCGGAGGCTTCCGGTTCGGTCAGCCTTCCGGTCGAGTCCGCTTCGGAGGGCAGCATCGTGTTCAACAACACGGGCGACGGCCCTGCCTTGGCGGGTTTCCGTTTCGAGTATGCCGAGGGCGTTTCCGGTTTGGAACCGGCGATGGAAAACCTCCTTACCTTCCGGCCTTCGGATCTGGCGCAAGCTTCCATCTGCTTCGACGGGGAATATTTCTATATGGGAAACCAAGGCAATGCCAACATCTGGAAATACGACCGGGAAGGGAACTTCATCGAGTCGTTCATGCCTTACCTTCATATCCGGCAGTATTACGCCATGGCGTTCGACGGCTTGTATTTCTATGTGGCCGCCGGGGACAACAATATTTACATCCTGGATTTCTCCCGTCCGGCCGGGGATTGCCTGATCGGGCAGATTGCCACGCCGATCACGGAACTGAAGCATATCTCCTACGATTCCCGGCAGGATGCCTTCTGGTGCGGGACTATGTACAGCCTGGCCTTGATTGGCCGGGACGGTTCGGTCATGAAGCCTGAGACCCAGATCAACGCTACCGTTTCCGGTTCGGCCTACGACCCTTATTTCGCGGACGGGCCTACCTTGTGGGTCATCGACCAGTCGCAAAGGGAGGATATTGCCAATCCTTACGATCAGGCTGTCATCCGCCGCGTGGACTTGGAGACCCTTCAGGTGGCAGAAGACCACGCTTATGGATGCGAACAGCTGCCGGGCTATGTGCATGGGACTCCCTGGGTTTCTACCTGGGGTACGGGTTTGTTCGGCAGCACCGATTACGTGGACGGGCATTTCGTGCTGATGGGCGCGATTGTTTCCGATCCGGGCCTGGCCTTTGTCCTGGACATGTACGAGCTGCCGGGCTGGTTCTCGCTGGACACGATGCGGGTCGAGATTCCGGCCAACGGGAATTATACTTTGGATTACCATGTCAATACAGCGGATTTGCTGGACGGCGACCAGCGTCATGTCAAGGTGACGGCCCGCATGGATCCGGGCCTGGATGTCCTGGAATACGATTTTACTTTGACGGTGGATGGCCATGCGGAGTATGCCAAGCCTTTGGACTTGACGGTGGATGTGGTGGATGATTCGGCGGCCCGTCTGGCTTGGAAAGCCCCGCAAGCGGACAATGCTCCCTTGCGTTACCGGGTGTACCGCAACGGCTTGGTGGTGGATTCCGTGGAAGGCTTGGCCTACGAGGATCCGTATCTGAAGGCGGGCGTTTACGAGTATGCGGTTTCGGCGGTGTACGCGGGAGGCCATGAATCGGCTTTGTCCCGTTCCGTGGAAATAGAGATTTACGTAGGTGTGGCCTGTTACGCGCCCAAGAATCTGACGGCTGTCAATGTCATGAACCGTACGGTGGCCCTTTCCTGGCTGGATCCTTCGGCCACGGGGACGGAGCCGGCGGTCCTGCGCTGGGGCAACGGATTCCATGACGATGGCATTTCCTTGTCATCGGGCGGATCCTTTATCGGGGCTGCCCGCTGGGAACCTGCCGATCTGGCCGATTACCGGGAGATGCCCTTGGAATCGGTGAGCTTCTTTGCCGTTTCGGAAGGAACGTATGTGCTGAAGATTTACGAGGACGGGACGTTGGTGCATGAACAACCCATCGAGGATTATGCCATAGGGAATTTCACGGAAGTAGTGCTGGATGAAGAATACATCATCAACGACCGTGTGGAACTGACCGTCGGCATCGAAGCGACGCCTTCGGCTGCCGGTGGCTTGCTCCTTGGAATCGATGCCGGCCCTGCCGTGGACGGCAAAGGCAACGTGGTGTACGTGGAAGGCCTTGGATGGTCCACCTTGCTTGCCTTGGGCGGTTCGGATGCCAATTTCAACATTGAAATGAATCTGGGAGCCAAGGAAAACCCGGGGACGGGCGAGCTGACGGCCGACGGCTTCAATGTGTACCGCAACGGTGTCAAGGTCAATACAGAGCTTGTCACGGGATTTTCCTATACGGACTCCGTCTCGGTGGCTGGCTTGTATTCCTACAATGTGACGGCGGTCTACGACATTTGCGAGTCGGATTACTCCAACACCGCTATGGCCCGTATTGTGGACATATCCGGGCATTCCGCTCCGGAAGACCTGGATGCCGTGATTGCCATGAACCGTTACGTGGACCTGTTCTGGAACCAGCCGAACACGAATCTGGAAGGAGCCAAGGCCGGGTACGAGCCTTTCGATTACATCCGGGACTTTGACCTGCATTCGACCGGGGAACAGGCCATAGCTACGGACGGGGTCAATATCTACACCTCTTACTGGAACCGGACGGGTGAATTCAACCGCTACGACATGGAAGGCAACTTCATCGAAAGCTTCGTCATCTCCGGTGTCGGTTCCATTTACGATCTGGCTTACGATGGCCGGTATTTCTATGGCGGCAGCAACGATGTGGTCCTGTACTGCCTTGATTTGCAGAACAAGACCTTGGTCAGCTCCATGGATGTGACTGCGCCGGTGCGCCACTGTGCCTATATACCCGAGCTGGACAATGGCAAGGGCGGCTTTGAAATCGGGGACTGGACCACGAGTTATTTCGTCAGCAAGACCGGGGCTTACCTGGACTTGGGTGTGCAAGGTTTGGACGGGGCTTACGGGTCTGCCTACCATGATGGCAAGCTGTTCTTCTTCCAGCAGGGCGAAGGCGGCTATTGCGAGTTGGTGGAATACGATTTCGAGACCTTGGAACCCACGGGCAACCGGACGGATTTGTTCGAGGCCGTGCCTTTGGATCTGGAAGACGATGCCCGTGCCGGCGGCTTGGAAGTTTATGCGATGCCGAACGGGACCGTGGCCTTGCTGGCCAATATCCAACAATCAGCACCGAGAACCAACAAGGTGGTCTGGGTGGAAGCCGAGCAAAGTATGTACGTGCAGGGGTTCAATATTTTCCGCGACGGGGAGCAACTCAATGCGGAAATGCTGCTTAATCGCTCATTTGCCGACACTTTGCCCGAACCGGGTACGTATGAATATACCGTGACGGCAATCTACGTGGATGGCGAGGAAAGCGAGGCAAGCCAAGCCTTGGATGTCGTCATCGCGGAACCTGCCCATTGCGAAGCTCCCATCGGCTTGCAGGCCAAAGTGGACAAGCGGAACGTGACCTTGACTTGGACTGCGGTCTTGGATACGGCCAAGCGGGGCGATGATATGGAAGCTTACGCGCATCGTGGCTCGATGGGAGATTGGCGCTCGGTTTCCGTGGACAGTCTGAAAGCTGCCGTCCCTGCCGGTTTCGAATTCGCGGGCCAGAACGAGGTCATGAGTTTCTTTGTGATGGATCAGACGCAGGCTGACCCGGCCCAGACAGGTCTGGCGTATTCCGGCAACAAGGCCTTGCTGAGCTTGGCTCCTGCCGACACTTCCGCCGGCGCTTACCTGACCTATGCCGACGACTGGATTATCGGTCCGGCGGATCCGGAAGCTCCGATATGGGGAGCGGGTCAATGTTTCTCGTTCATGGCCAGAGGATTGGAGACGGGCAAGGCCGAGTCGTTCAAGGTGGCTTACAGCCTTTCGGACGATGACCCACAGAATTTCATCTTCGTGTCCTCTACCCCGGAGCAAGTGTACAACCTGTATACTCGTTACACGTATGAAATTCCTTCGGAGGCCAAGTACGTGGCCATCAACTACGTGTCGGGCAATGGTTCGGGGCTGTTGGTGGACGATATCTATGTGGGGGCCGGAGGCAATGTGTTCGAGGTTCAGGAAGAGGTTCGAGCCGGAGAGACGTTGACCGAGGCCGTGGCCGGATATTACGTGTACCGGGATGGGGAACTCCTGACTCCCGACCCGGTTCGTTCCAATGCGTATTTTGATGGCAATGTGTCCAATGGGGAACACGCCTATACCGTGAAGGCCTTGTACAACACTTCCTGCGAAAGCGAGCAGAGCGAGGCATGCGTGGTGAACGTGGAATACGAAGGCGTGCAGACGGCTCCGACCAATCTGCAGGCCGATGTGGACGGGAACAACGTGGTTCTTTCCTGGAGCGCTCCCGTTTCTGAAGAGCCTGTGATGCTGACCTATGCCGAGACCGATGTCGCCAGTGCCTTGATGCTTCAGGATGAAGCTACGTATTATGTGGCCTGCAAATGGGAACCGATGGACTTGATGGCGGTTTACGGCAGCGAGTTGCGTTCGGTGGCCGCCATGTTCTACACCCAGCCGATGGGCTTGCGCCTTCTGGTTTACCAAGACGGCGAACTGGTTTACAGCCAGGATGTGCTGGAGGATTGCCAGGAGACCTTGACGGAGTTCTATCTGGACGAACCTTACCGGATCGATTTCAGCAAGGATTTGATGGTGGGCTTTGAAATCGAAGCCGATGCCGGACAAGGCACGATGATTGTGGACAACGGCCCGGCAGTGGTTGGCAAGGGCGACCTCTATTCCGAGGACGGGCAGAACTGGCTTTCCAATTACCAGTACACGGGAGGCAACTGCAACTGGGCGATGATTGCCACTTTCTCCATGACGACTTCGGAAAGCGAAGGATTCCAAGGGTATTTAGTGTACCGGAATCAATCTCCTTTGTTCAAGGATATGATTGCGGAGACTACCTATGCTGACCAGGCTGTGCCTGCCGGGACTTATGTTTACTCGGTGTCGGCCGTGTACGAAGGCGGCGTGGAACGCGCTTCTTCGCCGGTGACGGTGACGGTAGGGGTCGGCAATGAGTCCCGGGATGCTGCCGGTATCCGGTTGATGCCCAACCCGGCTTCGGATCATGTCCTGGTGTCGGGCCAGTATTCCCGTCTGGAACTCTGGAACGTGCAGGGGACCCTTGTCATGTCCATGGAAAGTGCCGGAGACGAAGAACTCGATGTGTCGGCACTGCCTTCGGGTCTGTATATGGTGAAGGTCTTCCTGGCAGAAGGAGAGTTTGCCGTTCATAAATTGTTGATTCGATAGGGGCTTTCAAGAAGAGGGCCGGATCGGTTTCGGTCCGGCTGTCTTGTTGGTTTCATTGGTTTTGGTTGGAAGGGGGTCGCAAGGCCCCCTTTTTCGTATCCGCTCATGAGGGAAGGCGGATATGCTTACTTTTGCAAGTGCATAGAGGGAGGCGCTATGATAGACCATAAGTATAAAGTGTTTTACCAGCTGTGCTTGACACCGAGCACGACCGCGGCGGCCGATATCCTGGGCTTGACCCAGCCTGCCGTGTCCAAGAATGTAAGGGAATTGGAAAAAGAACTGGGGATAACCCTGTTCGGACGAACTCGGAACGGGATGGTGCTGACCGAAGCCGGGCAGGAACTGATGCATGGCATGGAGCCATTGATAGCGCAGGAGCGTTTGCTGCGATATCGTCTGGACCAATGGAGGGGAGTGGACAGGGGCGAGCTGAAAATAGGAGGGAGCACGACGCTTAGCCAGTATGTCTTGCCGGATGCCATTGCCGGCTTTGCCCGGAAATGGCCGGATATTTCCTTGGGCTTGATGAGCGGCAATACCCAGCAGATAGAAGAAATGGTCCTGAATAAAAGCTTGCATGTGGCTTTTATCGAGGGGAATAAGAATAGGAACGACTTGCATTACGAACCCTTTCTCAAAGACGAGCTGGTTTTGGTGGCATCCGCTTCCGGACGATGGCCTGGACGTATGGCAAAGGCGGAGCTGCCATCCGGATGTTTCGTATTCAGGGAGAGGGGCTCTGGTACCTACCATGTGATCCGCAAGAGGCTGGAACAAGAAGGAATCGACATCCGTCGGCTTGCATCGAAAGTCTGTATCGGTTCCACCGAAGCCATCAAACGGTATGTGGCCGGTTCCGATACGCTGGCCTTCTTGTCCCGTTACAGTATCCGGGAGGAATTGGCGCAGGAACGGTTACGAGTGATAGAGGTCGATGGACTTTGCATAGAAAGGATGTTCTATTCCATTCATCTGCAAGGTGAAATCGACCCCTATGCAGCTAGGTTCATGGATTTTTCCCGGAAAATGTTTCAATAGTTTTTCAGGCCTCTTGCCATTTCATAGGAAACGGGCCAACAAGTAGCCGCCGCCTAATAGCCAGATGTAAAGCAGGGCGGCCAGCAAAAACGGCCGGGGACCGGCTTGCTTGAACTTGTCGAAGCTGGTATCGGTGCCGAGGGCGGTCATGGCCATGGTCAGCAGGAAAGTGTCGAAAGAGTTGATGAAGTTCACGCAACTGAGGGGAAGCAGATTCAGGGAATTGAAGCCGATGGCCGCTAAGAACAAGAAAGCGAACCAAGGCACGGTGATTCTGGCTTTCTGCTTGTGCGGCTTTTCTGCAGGTACTGCACTTTCCGTGGGGGCCGGAATGCTTGCGGTGGCTGGCCCGGCTTCGACCAGGTTCGCCTTGCCTGTGATGCCTGTTTGAATCGCCGCCTTGGCTTTCAGTCCCCGTATCGCCTGCCGGCTCGCCCAAAAGGCTAGGACTAGCAAGACCGGCACTAACAATATTACTCGCATCATCTTGACAATGATGGCTGTGTCTTCAACCTCTGCGCCCATGGCGTTCCCGGCCCCCACGACATGGGCCACTTCGTGCAGTGTGGATCCTGTATAAATACCCATCTGATGCCCATCCAGCCCGAGCAGGCCGCTGCGGTACAGGGCCGGATACAGGAACATCGAGATGGTCCCGAAAATGACTACCGTCGAGACGGCGACCGCTGTCTTGTACGCTTTGGGCTTGAGCGTGGCATCCGCCCCCAGCACCGCAGCGGCCCCGCAGATGGCACTCCCTACCGAAGTCAGCAGGGCGGTCTCCTTGTCCATTTTGAGCAGTTTCCCCAGCAGGCAGCCTAAGAGAATGGTTGTTGTGACAATAATCGCATCAATCAGGATGGCAGTTCCTCCGACTTCAACGATATTCTGCAGCGTGAGCCTGAAACCGTAAAGGATGATGCCCAGCCGCAGGATTTGTTTGGAGCAGAATTTGATGCCGGGAACCCATGTCTCCGGCAAGCGGTTGCGGAGGCTGTTGGCATAGAGCATTCCAAGAAGAATCCCTATAATCAGCGGGCTGAATGAAATCTTCTGGAAGAAGGGGAATTGAGCAATGTAGAACGCGGCGCAGGAAAAGAGGGTGATGAGCAGGATACCGTGCAAGGTGTTGCCTTTCTGTTCGCTGAGTTTTACCATGGTGTTGCTTTTTTAGGCGGAGGAAACGCCTGTAATGGTGGTTGTGTGTTGTTTTCTGGCGGCAAAGTACGGGATAAACTTCCGGTTTATAAAATTAAATGTTTTATGATATATAATAAAAAGTTATATAATACTGCCGGGATACAGGGGATGTTTGTCGGGATGAGGTTCTTTTATGGCGTTTTATACGGGTTTTGAGCCGGATGCCGTGGGCTTTAGCGAAGTTTTTTTAAATTTATGCGTTCAAGATTTGGCGGGTTCGAAAATATTTGTACCTTTGCAGTCCCGTTTCGGGAATGGCGCCGTAGCTCAACTGAATAGAGCATCTGACTACGGATCAGAAGGTTGCGGGTTTGAATCCCTCCGGCGTCACAAAGTTTTCATAGTTTTAGTTTTTGTCCCCGTGTGATTCGCTCGCACGGGGCTTTTTTGTATCTTCGCATCCGTAAACATTCTGGAAAATCTTGTTCGCCTTTCAACGAAAAGGAAATGCGGGTCTTTTGCAAGGACGCGGGAAGGCAACACAAACCTTGAATCATGAAGAACGTCAAAGCTGTTTATTTCAGTGGCACGGGAACTACGCAGAGAACCGTTTGCCATATAGCGCGGAAACTGGCGGAGCGTTTGTCGCTGCCTTTTTCAGAGGTGGATTTCACTTTGCCTTCCGGCCGGATGTCGCCTTTGGTCTTCGGCCCGGAAGACATAGTGGTGATGGGTACGCCGGTATATGCCGGGCGGGTTCCCAATGTCCTGCTCAAATTCTTGCAGACGATGCAAGGGGCGGGAGCGGTCGGGATTCCTGTGGTGCTTTACGGGAACCGGAACTACGACGATGCGCTGATTGAACTGCGGGACTTGATGGAGAATGCCGGCATCAGGACGATGGCGGCGGCCGCCTTCATCGGGGAGCATTCTTTTTCGAAAATACTGGCCGCAGGCCGTCCGGACAAGCAAGACGAAGCCAAGATGGATGAATTCGCGGCTCTGGCAGCCGGGAAGATTGCCGAGGCCCATTTGCTGGACCAAGCCGTGCCTTCCGATTTCCCGCATCCTGTCTTTGTGGAAGGCGTGCCTTTCCCTTACCGGGGCTATTATACGCCTCGCGACCGGCATGGCAACGGCATAGATATACGTAAAGTCAAGTCGCTGGTGAACGACAAATGCACCGATTGCAAGACTTGCGCCGATATCTGCCCGATGGGGTCGATCAGCCGGGACAACGTGAGGGAGTATACGGGGATTTGCATCAAATGCGGGGCTTGCATCAAGAAGTGCCCGGAAGGGGCTCGTTATTATGTGGACGAGGGGTACCTTTATCATCAGCAGGAACTGGAAGCGATGTACGGGCGACGGGCCGAACCGGTTTGGTTCCTTTGAGAATCGGTCGGAAGGCATGAGGCTGCGGCCCGACCGGATTCAAGATCGGGGAAAAAGGAATTTTAAAAATTGTAATCATGAGACATTCATTGAAATGCATCGGACTTGCACTGGCGGGTCTTTTCATGCTGGTATCTTGCCAGCGGGAGGTGTCGGAAGTGTACATGTTCTCCTATGAGGATGGAGTGGAAGTGACGGGTGGTTCGGAACTGGGGCTTACCCGGGTTTTCCTGAATTCGATACGTTGGAGCGAAGTCAAGGAATACGGCAACGAGGCCTATTCGGACAAAGGGGGCCGGGAAGCTAATGAAGAAGAGGCTATGGTCGATTTCGATTATAAGATGGCCGTCTTTGATCAGCGTCTTCCTCTGTTGTACGAGGAATACCGTCTTGCGGAAGTGGATTCGGCCGTCGGGACGGTGACCCTGCGTTTGTCTTGCAAGAGCGGGGAGGAACGTGTCGTGAGGGAGGAAAGCCGTCAGGTCCGTTACGTGTCCATGGCCGATACGGCCGGGATGAGGTGAGTTTTGTGGATATTTTGTACTTTTACATTTCAGAAATGTATTTCAGGCGGATGACAGGGAGAGGGGAGGATGGGCCGGAAGGGATGCAGGAATAAAAAACAGAGTAGTAAAATGCTGATAATCGGTATCGCCGGAGGATCCGGTTCGGGAAAGACCACGGTGGTCAACAAGATTGCGGCCAATTGCGGCAGCAATTCGGTTACGATTATTCCCCAGGATGCCTATTACAAAGACAAAGGCGATTTGCCGGACGAGGAGAAGCGTGCCATCAATTTCGATCACCCGTCCTCGATAGAGTTTCCTCTTCTGGTCAAGCATCTGGATATGCTCAAAAAAGGCAGGCCGATAGAGATGCCGATTTATTCCTATATCACCTGCGCCCGTTCGAAGGAAACCGTGACGGTGTATCCGACCGAAGTGGTCATTGTGGAGGGGATTTTGATCTTGTCTAACCCGCAGCTTCGCAAGAGGTTGGATATTAAGGTCTTTGTGGATGCGGACGGCGACGACCGCTTGATGCGGATTATCAGACGGGACATCCATGAACGGAATCGGACGTACGAACAGGCACTGAGCCATTACGCCGATTGGGTAAAACCGATGCACGAGCAATTTATCGAGCCTACTAAACGTTATGCCGATATCATTGTCCCGCAAGGAGGAGAAAATGAAAAGGCGATAGGGATCATCAGTTCCCATCTGAATCGGTATATGCAGAAAGCAAAAGAAGAAAGATAAGCAAACGCATAAAAGCATAATCCTATGACAACAGCATCCAATCCCAAGAAAAGGCCCGCTTCCAAGGCATCGGCCAGCAAGAAGGAGGCGGAAAAGACTAATTCCAAACAGGAAAAAGCGGTCAAGGCGCTGCGTGTGGCCAAAGACCAGGTTGAGAAAGCCGCCACGGATGTCAAAAAGACGGTCAAGGCGGTGAAGAAGCAGATTGATACGGAGGAAAACCGTACCAAGGTGAAAGCGGCGGCGCGGCTTTCAAAGATGAAGGCAGTCAAGGCGAAAGACAAAGCCGAAACGCTGCTTCAGAAGACGAAAGCCAAAGCCGAAGAGGTAATGGGGCAGATGGAAAAGGCGGCCAAAGGGCATCCTAAGGCCGAGGCGGCTTTGAAACAAGCCAAACAGGCCAAAGCCAAAGTGGAATCGGCAGGAGAGATGTTGAAAGAGGTTAAGGATACCATGGCGAAACAGGGAGCTAAAGCTCAGAAAGCCACAAAAAAAGCGGTTGGGAAAACCAAATCGGCATTGGACAAGGCCGTAAAGACTGCCCAAAAGTTCAAGGACACAGTGGATACCCCGGCAAATCGTGCTAAAGTCAAAGATGCGGCTTATTCGATCGGGAGCAGTTTGAAGGAGGCGGTGGGGGATGTGATAAAGGAAGTGTCGAAAGCAAGAACGGCGAGCAAAGCCAAGACCGGCAAATCGAAAGCCCAGACGGAAAAAGCTGCGCCCAAGGCGACTAAATCGGCTAAGGCCAAGACTGGAACGGCCAGAACGGCAACGAAGTCGGCCGCGGCAAAGCCTGCAGCCGGCAAGAAAAAGGTAGCTGCGGAAAAGTCGGCAGACAAGCCGGCTGCATCCCAAAGCGCCAAAGGAGGGCGCGCCGATGAAGATGTGACCGAGTTTACGGCCAAGGAGTTGGGCCTGTCGACGGAGGAATACGGACAGATTGGCCAGCTTCTTGGCCATATTCCTAGTTTTACAGAATTGAGCCTCTATGCCCGGATGTGGAGCGAAGAGGTTTCTTATAAGAATTCCATTAAATGGCTTAGGACTTTGCCTTGGGGATCCGACTCCTTGCCGGTCGGAATTCCTCGGGCTTTGGTCAGCTGGGGCGATGGGCGCTTCTGCGCCCTGGAAGTGCAGTCAGGGTTCTGGATGGATGGGATGAAGACCTGGGACGATTCGTTGCGGCTGGATTTGGCTGTTATGGCAAGAGGCGGAGGGATGGTGACTAAAGCCGGCTTCTTGCGTTTGGGAAATCCAATCGTAGAGAAGTATCCCGACCTGAAGGAGAAACAGGAAAAATCCGGCGTGTACATGGAGGCGGTCGTAGCTCCTGTTTACGGAGAGGTGGCGGCTTTGGATTTGGTATCAATGGGGGTGGGGGATGGCATACCGGCCGAGAAAGAGGCGATATCCCCGGCCGATGAGGTTTGTTTGATAGAGATTCCGGTTCCCCGTCCGACAGATCCGGAGGAAAAGCTCCGTTTTGTTCAGGAAGCAGTATCTGCATTGCTGCAAGAGAAAGCTGTCTTGGCATTGCAGGCCATCGGATGTCCGGGTCTGGCAGGAGGGATTTTGCATATCTGCGGAGCTGCAGGCAAAGGAGTCCGGCTGGATTTTTCTCGATGCCCTTCGTTGTTGCGGGACAAGGAAAGCAGGGAACTTCTGATGTCGTCCCGCCCCGGATGTTTTGTTGCGGTGATTCGGAACGGTCAAGGGGATGCCTTGCAGGAAATTTTCCGGAAATATTCCGTGAATGCATGGACCATAGGAGAAATCCTGGCGGAGGATCGTTTGCAGTGTTTCGAACAGGGACGTTTGTTGGCCGATGTCCCGGCTTCGAGCCTGGTCGTGGGAAAAGGTTCGCCAGTGTATGACCGGAAGTACAAAGAGGCCCGGAATTTTGCCCAATGCAAGCGTTTCGATATCCATACCGTGAAAGATATCGATTTGGAGGAAGCCGTTGAAGTGGCTCGTTTCCTGTCGAGACACGTGGCTCCTTCTATGAAATGCACCAAGGCGGGTGACAATGGTATCTTATTGCTGATGTGCGGTAACGATGCCTATGTCTATGCCAATCCTATGGCAGGCGCTCAGATCGCTATAGCTGAGGCGGCTCGTGTTTTGGCCTGTTCGGGGGCCCGGCCTTTGTGCGTGGCTCCTTGTTTGAATTTCGGACCGCCTCAGAATCCCGAAGCCTATTGGCAGTTTGTCGGTGCGGTCAAAGGGATGGGAGCCGCTTGCGAGGGGCTGCGTCTGCCCGTGATAGGTGCGGATGTTAGTTTTGCCAAGTTGCAGGGCGGGGCATCGAAGACGGAGGTGGCTTGCCCGACATTCTTGTTGTGCATGCCGGGAGTGCAGGAGGGGGAATCCCGGGTCAGCGGGGCTTTCACCCGGAAAGGGCATGCTATTTACCTCTTGGGCAAAAGCGTGGAAGATATCAACGGGTCGCGTTACCTTTGGGAATACCGCAAGCAAACGTATTCCCCAGCCCCTTATTTCAATTTGGAAGAGGAATACAAGTTGCAGCGGGTAGTGCTTGATGCCATCGATTCCCATTTGGTGGAATCCGTGCGTTCAGTGTCGAGCGGAGGGTTGTTCATGGCTTTGATTGAAAGCGCCAAGGTCAATAATCTGGGTTTCGATATCATGGTGGACGATTCTTTCCGTCTGGATTCCTACTTGTTCGGGGAAAGCCAGGGGCGGGTTATCGTGACAATCGATGCGGCGGTGGATACCGAATTCAAGGATTTGATGATGGAAACCAAGACACCTATGGTATGCTTGGGTGAAGTGACCGATGGGGAAATCCTGGTGGATGATTGCGACTTTGGAACGATAGAAGATTACAAACGGAGATAGCTTTTGTTTGTCCGAAGCAAGAGCGGGCGGGCCGGATAGTGCCGGCAGCCCGCCCTTGCTGTTATTAAACAACCATTACAACACAGCCATATGCGCAAGTCCTTCTTCTCGGTTCTGGCCGTCAGCATGCTGTTATTGGCAACAGGATGCTCTACCAAAAAGAACACCTTTTTGAACCGGAACTTCCATAACCTGACCTCTTATTATAATGTCTATTGGAATGGCAAGGAAACCCTGCTGGATGCGGATTATTTGTTGCAGGAACAGTCGGTGGACAATTATTTCAATGTGATTCCGGTGTTCAAGTACGGGAACCCCGAGGATACGGCCTTGGTTGCCGAACAGGCACGGAGGATGATGGAAAAGGCTTTGATTACCATCAAGAAACATTCCATTTCAATTCGTGGCAAGGAGTATGTCAAGACTATTGATGATGCCTATATCCTTCTTGGAAAAGGGCTTTTTTATAAGCAGGACTACTCGAAGGCACGTTCTGTGTTCAACTTCGTGCTTTCCGAATACCCGAAGAATCCGGAGCGTTTCGAAGCCATGCTTTGGATTGCCCGGACCTATATGCGTGAAGAAGAATATGGAATGGCCTTGTCCTTTGTCAGCCAGGTGGATGCACAGCCACAACAGGCTTTGTTGAAAGAGACCTATCGCGATTTGCCGTTAGTGCAAGCGCAGCTTTGCATCCAGCAGGAAAAGTACAAGGAAGCGATACCCTACCTGCAGCAGGGTTTGCAGCGGGCCAAGAAAGCCGATGTGAAGTCGCGTATTATTTTTATTCTCGGACAGATTGCGCAGAATGAGGGCGATAAGGCGAGAGCTGTCAACTATTACCGGGAATGCCTTAAGCTGAACCCGCCTTTGGATCTGGTGTTCAACGCGCGTCTGAATATCGTATTGTGCTCGGAAGGCAATTCCGTGGCCATGCACGATGTCTTGAAGGATTTGCAGAAGATGCTGAGGGATCCGAAGAACTCGGCTTATTTCGGACGTATTTATTATGTGATGGGGGAAATGGCGTTCCGGCAAGGACGCGAAGAGGAGGCTGTGCGTTACATGGATCAGTCCATAGCGGCAAGCCAAGGGGATCCCGCACGTACTTTGTTGGCTGCCAAACGTCTGTCGGCATATTTTTATGGCAAGAAGGAATATATCCGTTCCCAGCAATATTATGCTGCCGCTGCGGAGGTGGTGGAAATGGACGATCCTGATTATTATACAATTGTGAGCCGGGCTGAAAATCTGGCGGATTTGACATCTTATTATACCCAGCTTACGGAATCCGATACTTTGCGGATAGTGGGCCGTATGGACAAGAAGGACCAGAAGAAGTATGCGGAACGTAAGGCCAAGGAATATCAGAAGGCGCAGGAAGCGGCGCGTCTTGCCAGGGAACAATCGGGGGGAACGGATGTTTCCACGCCAGGCCGTTCCAATTGGTATTTTTATAATCAGCAGACGAAGAATGCGGGTTTGGCGGAATTCAACCGCTTATGGGGACGCAGGACATTGGAAGACTTGTGGTTCCTGTCTGCAAAACCGGCAGCGGCTATGTTGCGCCCGCCCTCACGGAATGAAGAAGAAGTTGTGGAGGAAGCTCCCAAAGTCATCACGCAGGCGGATCCTGAATATTACTTGCAGGATTTGCCAACCACCGATAGCGCGTTTGCTCGTTTGGATTCGATTATCGAACCGGCCTTGTATCATGTCGGCATGGTCTATTCGGACCAGTTAAGCGAGAACGAGGAAGGAAAAAAGTATTTGGTCCGTCTGATTGAGGAATTCCCCGAATCGGATTATATCCCCTCGGCCTGTGAAACATTGTGCAAGATTTTCCACCAGGAGGGCGATATGGGCAGTTATCAGAAGTATGCTGCTATTTTGTCTACCCGTTATGCCGGGACAATTCAGGATCAGCGCGTGAACAACCCCGATTATTACAAAAATTTGGAGGCTAATTCCCAGACGGTGGAGTCCTTGTACACGCAGATTTATAATTGTTTCTTGCGTAATGATTTTCAATGTGTACTGTCTCTTGTGGGACAAGTGGAGGAAGAGTTTCCGATAAATACCTTCCAAGAACAGCTGTCCTTTTTGAAAACGATGGCGACGGCTCATGTGAAAGGCTACAACGAGATGATTCCGATGGCAGACAATTTCCTGAAATCTTATCCGGAAAGCGAATTGAAATCGAGAATGCAGGCGGCTTACGACCGGGCAAAAGCCGATTTGAAGGAGAATATCCTGTTTCCGGATTCCGACCCGGTATTGCCTGAAGACATGCCTGTGGCCCAGTCTGCGGCATCGATTCCGGCAGAAGCGGCGGAAACGGAAGAGCCCGGGCAAGAGAGCGAGGCCTTGGCGGAAAACGCTTCTCCTGTGCAGGATACCGTGCCATCAGAACCGATCCAAGTGGAGTATGTCCAGCCTAAGAGTACGGAAAAACATTATATCATAGCCGTGTGCGATTCCAAGGAGCGGGATTCGGAAGCCATGCTGCTTCGATTAGGAGAATTCAACAGGCGGAATTATTCGCAGATGGGACTCAAGACGGAAGCGGTGCCGGCGGGAGACAAGTACATGGTGGTAATTTCCTCGTTTCCGGTGCTGCGTGGTGCGGCCAATTACCTGGATATGGTGAAGGATGACGATTATGTCTTCGGGACATTGGAGTTCAAGATTTTGTTCCTGGCCAACGAAGCCAATATGGAATTGTTGAAAGAATATGGGGATTACGAGGGGTACGAGGCTTATTACAAGGAGACTTACGGTGCGACGAAATAGCGGTGTCGCCTCTGTTTGCGGATTCATGTCGAGACGAATTGAGGCGGCTATCCTGTGTACCGGCAAGCAATAGAAAGGAAAATGGAAGAGAAGAAACTGTTTTTGTTAGATGCGATGGCTTTGATTTACAGGGCGTATTTCGCCTTGAACAAGAATCCCCGCATCACATCCAAAGGGGTGAACACTTCGGCCTTCCTGGGTTTCGCCAATGCCTTGCTCGACTTGTTGAAGAAAGAGAAGCCCACTCATCTTGGGGTGGCCTTCGATACGATGGCTCCTACGGCCCGGCATCTGGAGTTTACCGATTACAAGGCAAACCGGGAGAAGATGCCCGAAGACATTTCGGTGGCCATTCCCTATATCAAGAGGCTTTTGCAGGCTTTGAACATCCCGATTCTGTATGCGGAGGGCTATGAGGCCGATGATGTGATTGGTACGTTGAGCAAGAAGGCGGAAAAAGAGGGTTTCAAGGTCTATATGGTGACTCCCGACAAGGATTTCGGGCAATTAGTGGATGAGAATGTGTTGATTTATAAGCCGTCCCGTTCGGGGAACGGGGTGGAAATCATGGGCGTTGCTGAGGTCTGCGCCAAATTCGGCATCGAGCATCCTCGGCAGGTCATCGATATGTTAGGGCTGTGGGGGGACGCATCGGACAATATTCCGGGAGTGCCCGGAGTGGGGGAAGTGACGGCTCGCAAGCTGCTGGCCCGCTTCGGCTCGATGGAGAACCTGTTGGAGCATGTGGATGAGGTGGAGAACGAGAAGCTGCGCGAGAAGATTCGTCAGAATGCGGCTCAGGCGAGGGAGTCGAAGATGCTGGCTACGATTATCCTGGATGCTCCGGTTCCATTCGATGAGGATGGTTTGCGTTTGTCTGCCCCGGATATCAAAGCTGTATCGGAATTGTTGGATGAATTGGAAATGCGTTCGTTCTCATCTCGTTTGTTGGCCTATTACAAGTTGGAAGCTCCGGTCGGACAGCAAACGGTGACGGAAACGGTGACGAAAACGGGCCGGAAGAGGACGGAGGTTCAGGATACAACCTTGGATATGTTTTCCGAGGAGGCGATGATAGAGGAGAAGCCCTATATCTGTCCGGATTTGAATGGGGTGGAATATTGGAAGGACGAAGCCGGATTGAAGGCGGGATTGGAAAGTCTTTCGAAGATGTTGGAAGAAGGGGCTGACGAGGGTGGGGAACCGCGTATGGTGGCCGGTTTTTACCTGATGCCGGTCTCGGCAGCTTCGATACGGCATTCGGCCATCGCCTGCATGGCGTTTTGCGTTTTGGAAAATGCGGCAGAGCCTGTTGCGGGGGAAAATTCGGAAACTGCGGGGATGGGAGAAAAGGTGGTGTCTGCGGCTAAGGTCCGTTTGTGGGCCTATTATATTCCGTCCTGTTTTGCTGGAACGAGGCCGGAAACGGCTTCGGATGCCCGTTTGGACGAAGCGGGCAGATTCTCGTTGACTTCCGATGAAAAGGAAGTATTGGCCGCGTTTTTGAGCCGGCATGCCGGAAGCCGAAATTGGGTCTGCCATGATTTGAAAAACCAGTTGCATCTGCTGGCGAACCAAGGAATCGAATTGGAATTGCAGGCGTTCGACATCATGTTAGCGCATTACCTGATGGATCCGGAGGGCAGCCACGATTTGATGCGCATGACCCGTAATTACCTGCCTTTTTCCTATCAGGATGCGCCTAAGCCGGAACTTTTATCCGCCTTGACGGCATCTTCTGCCGGTTTATTGGAAACGGAAGCTCTCTGGGCCGACCCGGAAAATCCGCTGCGGGACGAGGCTGTCCGGTATTCGTTGCAGAATGCCAAGGTGGCGTGCCTGTTGCAGAGATGTTTCAAGCCGGAATTAGAGCGTGTGGAGGCAGGGGGCTTGTTCTGGAATGTGGAGATTCCCTTATCGCGGGTGCTGTGCCGGATGGAGCGCGTGGGGGTCAAAATCGATACGGGACGGCTGAAACAATACGGGGATGCCCTTCAGGCGCAAATCAGCCAAGTAGAAGAAGAAATCTACACGCTGGCCGGGGAAAAGTTCAATATCGCTTCCCCCAAGCAGTTGGGAGAAGTGCTGTTCGAGAAATTGCAGATTACCGACAAGCCCAAGCATACGCGGACCAAGCAGTTCAGCACGGCCGAGGATGTGTTGCAAAAGCTGACTCACAAGCATCCGATTGTAGAGAAAGTGCTGTTTTATCGCAGTCTGACCAAATTGAAATCCACCTATGTGGATGCGCTGCCTCTGCTGATAGACCCTTGGACGGGCAAGATACATACTACTTACAACCAGGCGGTGACGGCTACCGGGCGTTTGAGTTCGCAGAACCCGAATTTGCAGAATATCCCGGTTCGGACCGATTTGGGTCGGGAAATCCGCAAATGCTTTGTTCCGGAACAGGAAGGCGAGAGCTTGCTTTCGGCCGATTATTCGCAGATAGAACTGCGGATTATCGCCCATCTGAGCGAGGACAAGACCATGTTGCAGGATTTCGGCAAGCATAAGGACGTGCATACGGCCACGGCGGCCAATGTCTTTGGCGTGAAGCCGGAGGAAGTGACGCCGGCCATGCGCCGTCAGGCCAAGACGGTCAATTTCGGCATCATCTACGGCATCTCGGCTTTCGGGCTTGCCGAACGGCTTCAGATTCCGCGCAAGGAGGCGGCGGATTTGATTGAGAGGTACTACCGGAATTACGGCCAGCTGAAGGCCTATATGGAAAAGGTGGTGGCCGATGCCAAGGAAAAAGGTTATGTGGAGACCTTGCTGCACCGTCGGCGTTACCTGAAGGATATCAATTCGGGCAATGCTGTGGTTCGGGCTTACGCCGAGCGTAACGCGGTGAACGCGCCGGTGCAGGGTTCGAGCGCGGATATGATCAAATTGGCCATGATTGCCATCGACCGGCGGATCCGTCAGGAGAAGATGGCTTCGCGGATGATTCTGCAAGTGCATGACGAACTGGTTTTCAACGTGCCGGGTTCGGAAGTGGAAAGATTGGCGGCTTTGGTGGAAAAAGAGATGAAAGAGGCTTTGCCGATGCGGGTGCCGGTGGAGGTGGAGGTGTGTGCGGCGTCCAATTGGCTCGATGCCCATTAGCGGCGTGTGATAATGGGCGATCTGCGGCGTTGCCTTCGGGATTCGGACTCGGTCACGTACTGGAGTACGCTCCCTCGTCCTCACCCTTGGCGGCCTTGCATCTCACCCATTCTGACACGCCGCTCCGGCGCGCAAGGCGGGTCGGGGAATTCGGATGCTGCTCGTTGTGGTGCTGTGGAGGATGCTCGTTCTGACACGTCGCCCCGGTGCGTAAGGATGGGAGGGAAAACCGATTGATGGCTTGACGTATCGGTGTTGCGGTTCTAGATTACCGCTCCGGCGCGCAAGGAGGGTCGGGGAATTCGGATGCTGTCCGTTGCGATGTTGTGGAGGATGCTCGTTCTGACACGTCGCCCCGGCGCGAGGAGGGAGGACGGGCGAGTCGGCTGCCGTTGATTTGAAGCCTCGGATTGCGTGTAAAATGTGAGATAGAATAAAACTTAAAACAAGAACGATGAGTTTCTTTTCGTATATGAGAACGGCCGATTTCTGGAAACAGATAGGCTTGATTATCGTGGCCGGTGTTTTGGTGGTAACGATAGTGATGTGGTCGCTCAAACTGTTCACCCGCCATGGGGAAGAAATAAAAGTGACCGATATCCGGGGCATGAAGATGGATCAGCTGGCTCCTTATACCGAGGAGTTCGGCTTCCAGTTCGTGGTCCGGGATTCGGTTTACAGTCCGGAAATCGAGGCCGGGACCATCATCTCCCAGTCTCCGCTGCCGGGTTCGGTAGTGAAACGGGACCGCACCTTTTATTTGGTGGTGGCCGCTGCCTTGCCGCCTTCGGTACAGATGCCCAACTTGGTGGACCTTTCGATTCGTCAGGCGGCTTCGCTGTTGGAAACCTACGGGCTACAGGTCGGACAGCAGATTCCGGTGCCTTCGATTGCCCAAGGGGCGGTTATCCGTCAGTTGTACCAAGGCGAGGAGATAGAGCCGGGCACGCTGATTCGCCGGGGCGAGCTGATTGATTTGGAAGTGGGCGATGGCGGCGGAGAACAGCCTGTAATCCAAGATAGTACCTTGGTGGATTCATTGTCTATGGATGCCGAATATATGGAAGAACCGATGCTGATAGAAGAAAGCGCGGAACCGGATTGGGCGGTTGAAGAACGTTGATGGGCAAAAAAAATGCCTTTCAGCGCATTTCTGAGGAAGTTGAGATAGAGCGAAAAAGGAATTTGGGATTCGGCCGGGGCTGGATTTTGGCGGATTCCTGAAATCAGAAACAAGAATGAAGAAAACAGAAAATAGATGGCCGGAAAGCGAAGAAGCACAGGACGGCATTACGCAGGAGGCCGAAAAGAACGGAGACGGATTTCCCTTGGCTTCGGGGTTAGGGGAAGAAAGGCTTGCGGGCGATGCTGAGGAGCAGAGTGTGAATGACAATGTATGGGAAAACGATGGCAATAAGAATGGAAATGAATCTGTTGCGATAGGCATTGGGGCGGAGGAAGACGAGCCGGAAGACGACGAGGAAGCCCAAGGACTGTACGAGCATTTCAGCGTCAAGGCCGACCCGGGGCAAGCCCCTTTGCGTTTGGACAAGTTCTTGGTGGACCGTTTGCAGAAAACGGCCCGGAACCGGATTCAGAATGCGGCCAAGGCAGGCAATATCTTAGTCAACGGCAAGGCGGAGAAGTCCAATTATAAAGTGAAGCCGGGCGATGTGGTGAGCTTGGTGTTGCCCAATCCGCCCCAGCATGTGGAATTAGCACCGGAAAACATTCCAATCAAGGTGGTCTATGAGGACGAGGATGTCTTGGTGGTGGACAAGGACCCCGGCATGGTGGTTCATCCGGGTTTCGGCAACTTCACCGGCACTTTGGTCAACGCCTTGATGTACCATCTGAAGGGCGAAAAGCCTTATTTGGTACACCGGATTGACAAGGACACTTCCGGCTTGCTGCTCGTGGCCAAGACCGAGGAAGCCCAGACCTATCTGGCGCGGCAGTTCTTCGACCATAGCACCGAGCGTTGCTACCGGGCTTTGGTCTGGGGCAATTTCAGCGAGGACGAAGGCACGATAGAAGGCAATATCGCCCGGAGCGTGCAGGACCGCAAGGTGATGGCTGTCTATCCGGAAGGGGACAAAGGGAAACATGCGGTGACCCACTACAAGGTGCGGGAGCGTTTCGGCTATGTGACTTTGGTGGACTGTGTTCTGGAGACCGGTCGGACGCATCAGATCCGTTGCCACATGAAGTATATCAAGCATCCGTTGTTCAACGATGCCACCTACGGGGGCGACCGGATTCTGAAAGGGACCACTTTTACCAAGTACAAGCAGTTTGTGGAGAACTGTTTCGCGCTGCTGCCTCGCCAGGCCTTGCATGCAGCCACCTTGGGCTTCGACCATCCCCGCACGCATAAGCGGATGCATTTCGAAAGCCCGATGCCGGCGGACATGGAGGCCGTCCTGGAAAAATGGCGGACGTACAGCAAGAGCCGGGAATTCGTGGAAGAAGACCCGGAACTGACCCCCAAGGAACTCCGGGAAAAGGAAAAACTGATGAACTTGAAGAAGTAGGCATGGCCTCGGCCTATCTGTGTATGGTTTCGTGAGTCATGCAGATCAGCTATCTTAGCGCGACAAAGGAAAACAAGAGTGGAATAAAGATAAACATCATGAAACGAGTATTGTTAATTATTGTATTGTCAAGTGTTTATGTTGGTCTGTGTGCACAGAAAACGGAGACTCTTGGGCAGCAAGCGCTTGAGAGTTTTTTGGAGACAAAGACGGAGTTCCAGCAGGAGCGTAAGCAAAGGGTGTGCAACGACACTTTGATTGCCGGGCAGGAAGAGATATACCTGCATTCTCCCGATTGGGAAGAGAAATGGTGGGCATTGAAGCGGATAGCGGGATACGTTTGCCCCGAATCGCAGGAATTCCTGACGAGGGTGGCCTTGCAGGATTCTTCCATGGAGTTCCGCAAACTGGCACTACAGTATTTGGTGTGGGTGGATGCCCGGCAATCGGTTCCTTTGCTGCGGGAAAGGGCTAAAGAAAGCTTGCGTCCTTCGGAAAGAGTCCGCTTAGGCAGGGTGTTGATTGATTTGGGAGATACTACCGGGTATCGTCTTTTGGAGGAGGAGTGCTACCAGGATGCGGATGATGCGCTTTGCGAGGATTGCTTTAATGCCTATTACCTGATGCCGCCCAAATACGCCGTGCCTTTTTACCGTTATGCGCTACGGACGGTCAAGACGGACGGGTGGAAAGTTGCTTGTGCGAGACAGCTGGCCATGATGGGCGATTGCAAGACAGCCATGCCCGTATTTAAGCAGTACATCGGCCATGAGGATGCGGATGTGCGAGGCGGGGTTGCTTTCGGGCTAGGCCTTGTGGAGAGCAAGGAGAGCTTCCGCATGCTGGAAAACATGTTGGCAGACACATCCTTTCCCGTGCGAGATAACGCCCAGCAATCCATACGTTCCATGGAACAGTTCCGGCAATCGAAAGGGAAACGGCTTTGGAAGCGGAAGGCATCTTCGGCATCGCCTACGGCAATGAAGAGCGGTGCAAACGCGTACAATCCCGCTGCTGCGGTGGCGTATGCGGAAAAGTGGTGCGATAGCTATAATCCCGAGTATGTGAATTACTCTGCACAGGGCGGAGATTGTGCGGCTTTCCTTTCCCAATGTTTGAGAGCAGGAGGCTTGGATTTAAGTGCCGGTGCAGACGGCTATGGTCTAGGCGTGCAACGTGACAAGGTTATTGCCAATGTAGAGTTGATGATTCGGCATTTGGCCGACGTGCAGGGGTTCGAGCATGTGATTATGAGCAATAGGGGCCCCGAACCTGCCTTGACCGTTCCGGGAGACCCGACATTGTTTTTCGATGCGAGCAATCGGCATTCGCTCATCTGTGTCGGCGAAGAAGAAGGACACAACCTGTATGATTGCCATTCGGCAACGAGGACATGCCATCTATCTATGGACAAATGGAATCAAGCGGTGACTTATTATTTCCATATAGGGGAGGACGATTACCCAGAACATTGCACCAATTGCACGCACGATGCCGCATTGGGTGAGGAAGACATTGATTGTGGTGGGCCGTGCAATCCTTGCGAGGATGCTCCGGAGACAAGAACCTTATCCTTTCTATTGCCTGGAAAAAGAGAGTATAAAGCGCAGCAGCTTATCCAAACCCGAAATAATATCAGGATGAAAAGAGGTCATTATGAGTTTATGTCGGGAGGCGAGATTGTCTTGAATCCGGGGTTTTCCGTAGAAGAGGGTGTCACGTTTTCTGCCAGCATTGAGCCGAAGACTAACCTAACCCGGCAGTTCCGTCATGTCTGTATGGACTTCCCCGATGTAATAACTCCCAATGGCGATGGCTGGAACGACACATGGATGCCGGGTTTTGTGGGCTGCACCCATGTGAAAGGGCTGATACGGGATTTGGATAACAAGAATGTGTGCGTGATAGATGAGGATATAACACAGGATGGCGTATTGTCTTTGTGGGATGGGCGTAGGAGCGGGGGTGATTTGCTTCCCAACCGTAGCGTATGTGGATTCTGGTTGGAGGTGACTGATTTCAAAGGCGAGGTGCATGATGTCTCTGGCGAGATTTCGGTGCTTTATTGACTTTTCCTTGCAAGGATTTCAAGACGAATTTTGCGGATTCTGTGTACCTTTGGCTTGTTTAATCAAAATCCAATAAACCGATTTGAGTTTAAAATCTCCGTGTGAAGCAGCATGCATAGGCGTAGCATGGAGTCATTTTGAAACATTTTCAGTCATGACGGATAAATACATAGAAGATCAAGGCGGCCATCGGGTGCATTACACGGTCAATTGCCTGAACCGAGGGCCGTTGAAGCCGGTGGTCCTGCTGCATGGATTCACGGAAAACGTGTTTGTCTGGGATTCGCTTTCGCGTTATCTTTGCGAAAAAGGCTATTGCGTTATTTGCGTGGATTTGGCCGGACATGGCAAGACCGACAGTGTCGGCAGCACGCATGGCATGGGCTTGCAGGCATTGATAGTCAGAAGCGTGTTCGAGGCCGAAGGTATCCGGAAAGCGGTGGTCATCGGGCATTCGATGGGCGGCTACGTGGCTTGCGAGTTCGCGGCCCGTTATCCGGAGTTGCTTTTAGGTTTGGGTCTGTTCCATTCCTCGGCCCAGGCCGACACGGAAGAATCCAAGCAGAACCGGCAGCGGATGGTGGACTTGATAGAGGCCGGAAAGACCTATTTCATCGGGGATTCCACGCCCGATTTGTTCGCGCCCGGAATGGCGGATCGGTATCCGGAAGCCTTGGAGGCTTTGGTGGCCTCGGCCAAAAGCATGGATCCGATGGCGGTAGCGGCGGCGCAGCGAGGCATGATGGAACGTCAGAACCGCTTGGAAATTTACAGTTTGCCGATTCCTTTCCTGTTCATCGTAGGCAAATTGGACAGCCGGGCGAATCTTCCGCAGATGCTGGTGCAGGCTTCGATGCCGCAGCGTTCGCATTTGCTGCTCTTGCCGGTAGGGCATATGGGAATGTTCGAAGCGCCCAAGGCTACGGAAAGTTTCGTGGCAGGTTATTTGGACGGGCTGGATTGGGAATAAGGAAGATGCCTGTCCGCGCCGAGGTGGCAGGGGACTGGGTTTGAAAGGGCGGCTGAGGTGCGCTATCCCTGATAGGTTCGATAAAGGAGCAAAATCTCCCGCGCAAGAGGGGGAAAACGTATGGGAAAACCGCCTTGCTAAAATGGGATTGTTAAGAAATAAACGGAGTAGAAAATACTAAAAATTAAAGTTATGGGCTTGGATCACAAACTTTTTCATGGCAAGACTTTGGCCATTTTGTCGGGTGGCGGCGATACGCCGGCGATTAATTCCAGTATTGAGAGTGTCCGGAACCGGGCTTCGATTCTCGGTTACAAGGTGTATGGTATCCGTCAGGGCTGGAAAGGCCTGCTGGGCGATGGTCAGGTGGTGGATCTGACTTGCCAGCCGTACAACGGGCTTTACGGAGGGACCGCATTGGGTTCGAGCCGTACCAACCCGTTCTCGTCCAAGGAAGGGGAAAACCGGGTGGAACAGATTTTGCGCAATTTGGAACGCTACAAGATTGATGTTCTGGTGACTATTGGAGGCGATGATACCAACGGAGCGGCCAAGAAGCTGTACGAGACCGAAGGGATTCCGGTGATAGGATTCCCTAAGACTATCGACAACGATTTGAGGACGCGCACAATGCATCATTACAACGGCCAGGATATCGAAGCGGTTATCTGTCCTGGATTCCCTTCGGCGGCGCGGACGGTGACCCGTCTGACCAATATGCTGCGTACCACCACCGAGTCGCATAAGCGGGTGATGGTGATGGAGGTGATGGGACGCGATGCGGGCTGGCTGACGGCCACGGCTATGCATGGCGGCGCGGATATGGTTTTGATTCCGGAATGCCCGATGACGGCCGAGCGCAAGGAGTTCTTCTTTGAAAGAGTGAAGGAGCTGTAT
The DNA here is from genome assembly GCA_017694335.1 of Candidatus Pullibacteroides excrementavium. Classification (GTDB taxonomy): domain Bacteria; phylum Bacteroidota; class Bacteroidia; order Bacteroidales; family P3; genus Pullibacteroides; species Pullibacteroides excrementavium. The sequence continues at coordinate 453 of JADIMZ010000026.1, read as the reverse complement.
ATGCGTAACCGCAAGCGTTGCTTGGTGATTGCCGTTTCGGAAGGGACTCGCTGGTATGACGATGAAACCGGCAAGGTGGACGTGGTTTATGCCAGCTCGGAAAAGGACGAATACGGCCATGCCCGTTTCGGGGGCGTGAGCGGGGTAATCGCCAACGAGATTTCCCGCCGTCTCGGTCTGGATGCCCGTTCGCAGATTAGCGGCTACTATGCTCGTGCCGGGGAATGTCGGGAATATGACCGCCGTCTTACCTCCACTTTGGCCGACAAGGTGGTGGACTTGCTGCTTCGTCAGGCTTACGGGCAGATGCCGGTGTTGAACAAGGTGGTTCATTACGATGCGCTGGAAGAGTTCAACACTTCTTCGATCGACATGGGCTCCATCGGAAATATTCCGTTGCCGGATGTGTACTACGACAAGAACACGTTCAGCGTGACCGATGCCTACCGGGAT
>JADIMZ010000025.1 GCA_017694335.1 Candidatus Pullibacteroides excrementavium | reverse complement strand
GCAGCCTGTCCAGAACTGGGGGCAGACAGCCCAGCAACTGGCCATCCTCTTCCCGGACCGCTTCCGGATTCTGACTTGAAAGAGAGCAGGGGGGATTGGAAAAATCCTTACTTTTGCGAGGTGACGGGGGCCAGCCCCCTCGCAAAACCAGCCTTGACACAGTTTAGTTTACGCCCCCAAATCGTCCAACACTTTATTCATGAAGTCCACGGCTGTTTCCACCAGGTCTTTACTTTCATTCTGTTCTAAGGCATAGTATTCACCATTCCAATGCAATTCTTCCAGCAAAGAAGCCGGAAGCTGATCCAAGCCTTTCGTCACTATCCAATCCCATGAACCAAAACACATGGAAAAGATAATCTTGTCCCAAGCATTGCGGAACTCATTGATGACGATTCCAGCCTTGTTGGCAAACTGCCCGGAATACCCTATGCGCCTTTCATCATTATACTTTTTGAACCTATCCATTTTGTGCGCCACCGCATTGGCCATCGGGCAAACCTGATAGGCATTGTTCAGCGGATGGCTCGAAAAACTGTGGATGGCAATCATGTCCAAATCCTCCCAAGGCTTCATCATGGCAAAATAGAAAGGTGCCTGATTGCGATCCGCTTTCCAGGAAACTTGGGCTGCCAGCATGTCGGGATACTTCAACAGATAGTAGGCCGTCGAATGCTTGTCTGTGGGGATATGCTGGGTCACAAGGGTTTCTATGTTGTTTTCCTGCGAGAATGCTTCCACATAACGCTTCATCCATGCATTGAACGGCGAAGCGGTGTCATACTTCCTGCGGAAATGCACCATCCAGCGCGACACGCCTTTGTACTCCCCACCCAAAAAGACCGCTTTGCCGTAACTACAATTGCGCACTTCGATTCCCCGATAGCCCAACGCCACAAACAGTTGTGCCTTTGTCAGAGCTGGGGCATGGATGAAGGCATCCATCGCATTCCACACATTAGCACAATAAGCCTCATCTGCCATGCATATCTCCAACACGGACGTGAATGCGCTCAAATTACCATACGTGTATTCCAGATCCTCTAACATTTCAACTAATCCCAAAACCTTGGAGTTTTGATAATAAGCCAATTTCGACTTTTCGCGAAGCGCATAGTCATCTTTCAGTTCCATTTCCCTTAACGAGACCAGCGGGTCGGCATCAGAGGCCAAAGCGTCAAAGAAACGGAGGTATTGCGCCATCTCGTTAACCCTGATTTGGGGCGAAATGCTTACATCGGCAGTGTTGAAATAATTGTGCTCGTACAGGTAGTTCCGGCAAAAACGTGCATAAATCAACAATTTTTCATCGGGTATGTACATTTTGTGTTTCATGCAGTAAGACAAGACGGCGAACAGCAAGATGTGGTTGGCCGAAAATTTGTCAGAGCTGCATGCTGCCTCAAAGAGGTCTGTACTGCTGTCAAACAGACGTACTTTCCCGCTTTCTATTCCGTTTGTGAAGATACTGGCAAAGAATTGATGGATGCTTGTGTTTGCGGCATCGATTTCATGCAAGGTGTCGAGCATGTCGAACAGTGTTCTGCGAAATTCCTTGTGGTCTTCATACACGCCGTTCACCGTACTCCAGAGCCCCGGCTTGTAGTCCTCGGCATTGAGGGATTGGTTTCCAGGAGAGATGAAGAAGAACAGGCGCGTCAGGTTGGTGAAGAAGTTCATGAACGCATCGTCTATCTTGGGATACGGCACTCGTTTTCCGTTTCCATACTTCTCGCTATCCAAGTAAGCGCGGTAGGCGATTTTCCAGAACAAATCGTTCCATTCATGTTCTATCGAGTACGAAAAACGGGCTTTTTCTTCTTGGTCATTGCGGCCAATCAGATCGATGAAGCTGGCTTTCCAATTCTCGAAGGCGGTCAGTTCCTTGCCACGGGCGTTCATCTTCACATACAGGCCGTCGGTCAAGTTGTATTGGTTCATGTCCAGAACATCGAAGGTGATGCGTCGATTGGATGCATCATACAGCTTGGCCAGCATCGTTGCCTTTTGCGACCGATACGGTTCGCTTTCCAGCATTTCCTCCATAAGCGCAAGCATCTGCATCATGGCTTTGACAGTGGGGTCGGCCTGCATGTCAGTGTCATACCAATACTTTTCCGCAATCTGTACACGCAATGGACGGTCCGGTTCGGCTTGCAGTTCGGTAAGTTTTTGGCAAAACCGTCCGGAACTGATGCGGGTTTTGTATGTGAACTTGGTCAATTCCCCCATTCTATCCCTGAAAATATTCCAGTCAGCCTCATTCCCGTCGCCCACCGCCGGGGCATTCTTCTGCAACAGCACCCAATGGAGCAGGAACAGCGTGGTCAGCCGCTGCTGCCCGTCCAGCGGAAGGAACGGGGCGTTTTGGGGCATCGCTTCGGTGTTTCCAAAGCCCTCCCTGCCGCCATACACGAAATCAAGATGACAAGGTGCGTCATCGGGCAGCAAGGCATCCATCAACTTTTGGGCAAAATCATCGCGTTTTTCCTTCTCTGTATCGGTCAAGGCCCGTCCTTGCACATAGTCCCTTTGGATGACGGGAATTTGTATGTCATGCGTCCCTAGAAATTCAAAGAAGGTGACTGTCTGGCTATTATTTGGTGTATTCATCGTATGTCCTTTTTAAGTCTTTCAAATAATTCTCCCGATCCGCTTTTGTCCAGAATCGCATATCCGTGGTTTTCGGCACATATTCCTTGCGGAACACCTTCCAAGTGCCCATATAAACGCAAGCGCCCTGTTTCCCCTTTGTGCGGTCGTACGCTTCGGATATCCGCAACAAAACGGCTCGCTTGGAATTGAGAAGCCCGTTGCCCAAGCAAATATTGGTGATGTTGTCCACTAATGCCATATTGCTAATGCAGTGGAGTTCCTTTTCGTCGATGTCCGCCAACTCATCAAAATGACGGTCTATCACTTGCAGCAATTGATTGTATTCATGTTCATTTTCCCGATACTTTTCAGCCTTTTCTTTCAACGACTTTTTAGCTGCCTCCGATCCTTTTTCGAGTTCTTCTTCATCCGTCAGGTACAACACCGCTCGCAATATGTCCACCGCTGTCCGCAGTTCTTCGTCTTCCAGTTCCTCATCGCTTAGTTCCGCGCACTTGTCTTTGAACCACCGGCATCGCGTGGCAAAATCGATGGCTTCCTCATCCAAGTGCTGGGGGTGGATGTGTTCCAGACTCGGTGTGGTGTCCTGGTAGAACTTGAACGGGAAATAAGCCCGATCCTGCCCGTGCCTCATTGTCACATCCACGTTGTATGCCAACAATATCCGGCCAATCTCTTTGCTGAACTTTCCGTAATAAAGGTTTTCAAAGGAAGCTTCTACCGATTCGTCAAACTTGCGTTCATCAAATCGAATCAATGCGCCAATCTTCTCTTTCTTCAGCAAATGGATATACGATAAACGGTTGTTGCTTTTAAACTCGCTCACCAACGTGCGCAGGCTTTGCAGATGTCCCTCTGTGCCTTGGTTCAGCAAGGTGAGATACAAGCCTGTGAGATGGTACAGTTCCCGATCCTCAAACCAACTGCGGAAGATGGCATACGTGTCCTGGATGTTCGTCCAAAGTTCTTTCACCGCTTCCTCGTAAGGGCGGCCTTTCTGTTTTTCCTGCTCCAGATACTTATTGAAGATGAGATAATCATAGTCCATGTCTGTTTCGGCTGCCTTGACTTCGATGTGGTGTTCCTCCTTCAGTCCTCTTGCCACGAAGGACATCACAAGGTCAATGCGCGAAGGTTTCTCATACTTTTGCGGGAAAAGCATCGACCACATGAAATCATCCTGCAACGCTTTTTCCATGGCATCCCACTCCGTGGACATGCGGAAAGCCACTTGTTTCATCTCGGCCTTCCTGTCCGAAGGGTAAACATCGCATTGGAACAGCAACGCCTTGATGAGTTCGGTGGCTGTCAGCGGCGTTTTCCCATAATTCAATCGTTTGAAGGTGGCAATGGAATTACTGCTTGCTGGTTCGTCCTCGTACCAGATGAAACGCACGTCGGACTGTTTATCATTTTGGTCATCATCTGTTACATAGAAGGGGTTGCCGCTTTTCTTATAACGAGGATTCCGCAAGACATCTTCCATCAACCTTTGAATGCCGAGATAAGTGTTCTCCTTTTCTTTAAACCACTCCTTGATGCAAGCCATTGCTTGCTTCATGTAGAAATAGTCCGGGTTGTTCGCCATATCATCATCACTTAGCGATTCCAATTCCTCATAACAAAGTCTTCCGTTCTCCCGCAGGCAAGGGGCTTCATCCCTTCTCACGGCTCGTTCGTATCTCAACTCAAAAGCAGGCATCCGTAGATATCCCATTATAAGAAAAAGGGTAGTCAGACGTTGCTGACCATCGATGACATCAAAGATGACCGTCCCTTCATGTGACAGGCTTTCATTCCGGCAAGTAACCAACGGCTGGAGGCAGTAGAACTGCCCTTCCGCCGGGGCGCTTTTGCTGAATTCAAACAAATCGTCCAGCAAGTCAAGTACTTGCTTGGCTTCCCAACGGTAACCGCGTTGATAATAGGGAATATTGAAGTGCATCCCTGTCAAATCTCCAAGATGAGCTAGTTTTAATCTCATAATCAATAAAAAATAATCTTATCCGCCTTTATTGTTGAATAGGTTTTGCGATGACATCAAAAGTCTTGTATCTGGCAAAAAACTGTCTGAATGGCGAAATCACTTTTTCATATATTGCCCACTCTTCTTTTTTGGGTGAGCGGGATGGATGATAAGATTGGAACAGAAGCACTCCTTTTTCTTTGTAATAATATAGTTTGCAGCCGAAATTGCATTTTTGACCATTTTCGTGTTCATACACGTAATCCCATATGGCATCTTCGCCCGGTATCTGACCTTGAAAATAGTGCTGTACAACACCGTTGAAGATGTCTCCGTTTTGATCGCAGCATACGATGATGTTAGGACGCAGGATGTCTATTTCCCGAGCCAGGAATGCTCCATCACGCATTAGGGCAGCGCTCAGGTCTGCGGAAGAACATCTTTTGCTCCCGGCTAACTTTTTAGCTTCCACGTATGAAAAAGGTATGTCGTTAAATGCTTGTATGATGGAAGCGTCATTGTGGGCTTGATCATTTAGTTCTTTGCCTTTGTTGTCTTCTGTCATATACTGTAGTCCATACAATATCCGAGCGATATTTTTGAAAAAATGCGTTCGTCCTTTCAGGTTTCTGGTTTTCTCGGCATCCTTTTGCGATGTTTCACGCTCATACCCAACCAAAAGCCTTCTGGTGTCATACCCCCATTCATCGGGACAGTCCTTTACGATGAACATGATTTTTCTTTGAGCCTCATGCCATTTCTCGTTGATGTTATATCCGCTGTTTTCTTCCTTGTATTTGACAACAAGCCCGTCTTGGCAAAACAAGTGTCTTTTATCCGCTTCGTAGGACATAATCCATTCTTCAAATAGTTTGTTGAGTTCTGCATTATATCCTTCGCTTAGCTGTTTTTCGATATATTGTTCCATGGTGATTTTTGATTAGGAATTGAATGTAGATGTGAATTGTATAGATGATATACTACAGCCCGGGCATGCCCGGGCGGTAGTACAAATTACTTACTTCTTCGGCACAAACACGTAGATTTTTTGGCCGCCGTTAACGAGTTTTGCTTCTCCACCCATGGCGCGAGCGGCTGAATTCATCGTGTTAAAATCCGGGTAGGTTTGGCTTTGCCCATTAGAAAAGTTTAATGTGTACATAATGATAGAAGTTTTGTCTTCCCGCTAGTACCAAGCAGGAAAAGTTTGTATCAAGGATGGAAAGCGTGGCACTGAAACTTGTTCTGCAAGCAGATCCGAGGCTTGCATTAAACAAATTTACACTTTCCGACAGCGCTGTTTCAATATCCTAAAATTTCCTCCTCTGTGTGTTCTTTTTCTGCAAATATCTTTTCCTTTGACCGACACCGGGATCGTCCGTTCCCGCCAATCTGTCTGAGCCACAGACCCTGTATAACGAAAAAGGACACAGCCTATACTTTCCGCTCGTCCGCTTTAGTAGGTTCTGGTAAAACCCTTGGCCCGAACAAGGAAAAGCAGCCTGTGCCCTTTTCAGGGTACAAACCACCTTTCGACTTGTTATCCGGGGCCAAAACAAATTTACCAGATTCACTAAAGCCCAATAACACGTCTACAAGTTGCTTGCAGTATGTCTTTTGTGGAAACCGCCTCCGTCTGCATCCTCGTGCAAAGCCGCGTTGCCGCCGCTCTGCCGCTCCGATTCAGAACAGGATGGTATCCGGCAGTAAAGATAGCAATTTTTTTCTTTGCCACCCTACCACCGTGTCGGCATCGCCAAGATGCAGCAAGACATACCACAGACCGCTTCCTTCCCCCTAAATTCGAACCATGCAAAACGTATTTCGCTAAAAAAAACACTATGTATCAAGCTGTCCGAGTAAACCATTTCCATCCCGGCAATTCAGAAAAGCCGGTTCAAAATCATCAGAACGTAAGGATTGGGAAAGGCATATTTGCCATCGACATTGTTGGCCGCTATGTCATATTTACGTTCTAACCATTCCTTGAGCCATTTGGAAACTGCCCCGCTGCGGCTGACACCGGCACTGCAGTGTACAAGCCAAGTGGCCGCATCTTTGTTCGCCTCCACAAAATCGGCAATCTGATGCGCCATGTTTTCATCGAACAAGGCATATTGGTCGTCTTTCGATAGCTTTTTCCATTCATTCGGGGCGGTAATGTCGTCGAAGTCGAGATTCAAGACATTGTTATGCGCGGCTTTGAACCAATGAGACGACGGCCCGTTGGCGAAAATATCATCGGCCAGTTCGTCCTCGAAAGAGTTTCCTATCGATATGACGGCCAAATCGGTTCGCTGCTCCACATTGCCATCGTGCAAATCGTTGTCTTGCATGGTCTGTTTGAAGTCCGCTGCCGATAGAGTGTGTATTTCTACCATTGCATTTGTTTTGTTGTTCGGTGCAAAGGTAAATACATGGTATGCCAGAATGCGGCACAGGTGTAAAAAATTAGTCCTTATTTCCCGGTTTTTGAGAAAGGGCTTCGGCGGCTAATGTATCGGGGATTGGGGGCGTGGGATAGCCCTGTTGGCTGTTTGGTTTGCCGTTTTTGCTGTGGCCGGACTTTTCTTCGATGCATTGATGATTATCGGCAGCTTGGATGTTCTTGACTCGCCGTGCTTTTCGTTCGGCTTTTTTGCGGAGGAGATCCAAATAAGACTGGTTGATGAGATATTCCATCTCTTTCAGCGTCTGTTCCCTGACGGCAGGTTTGAGCTGGCATTCCCATATCGTGAGCACGTTCCAGCCCATGCGGAGCAGTTCGGCCTTGTCCCGTTGATCCCGCTTCTTGTTGGCTTCGATTTTGTTGGTCCAGTACTCGATGCGGCTGTGCGGGATATGGCTGTCTCCATGCCCGTGCCAGAAGCAGCCATGCACGAAAATGACCAAACCGTATTTGCGCAGTACGATGTCCGGCGTTCCCGGCAGGCTCTTGACGTTTTTCCGGTAGCGATACCCATGGGCAAAGAGATAGCGGCGCACGATCCATTCGGGCTTGGTGTCCTTGCCCCGAATCTTGGCCATCACGGCCGACCGCTTCTCTTTGTCCCAGATATCCATTAAGGTGATTGTTTATTATTTACCTCTATTATTTTGAGCGGATTGCTCAGTTCCTTGTCGTAGGATGAGAATCGGAACGGCATGTCGGGCAACTGAAATGCGAGACAACAAACCGCAGTGCAGCGGATTCTTGCAACGCAGCAGTTTATCCATTATAACGCGCCGTAATGGATGTTGTCGATTAGGCGAACCGACCCCATCCATACCACGATGAAACCTTGGTTCCCAGCGGCAGGTTTATCGTCCGGAACGGATTGCAGGCTGTCCGGGTCGGCAATTTCGAAGTATTCCAATTTCATCAGCGGGCAGGAGGCAATCCGGCTTTCCACAAAATCTTTCACTTCTTTGCAAGGACGCGATGCCAATGCCAGGCTGGCTTTCAAGGTTTCGTAAATGAAAGGCGCTTTGGCCCGGTTTCCAGGCGTCAGCAAGGCATTGCGGCTGCTGAGCGCCAAGCCGTCCTCGCCCCGTTTGATAGGGCAGGGTACAATCTGGGTAGGGATGCCCATCTGGCGAACCAATTCCTTGATGACGGCTACCTGCTGGAAGTCCTTTTCTCCGAAATAAGCCCGGGTGGGTTCGACCAAGCGGAACAGCAAGCCTACCACAACGCCCACACCGGCAAAATGACCGGGACGCTGCGCCCCTTCCATCACGGTTTCCAAGCTGCCGAAACTGTATTTTTCCACCTTTTCGCCCTCAGGGTACATTTCTTCCACCGAAGGATGGAACACAATGTCGCAGCCCTCGGCATCGAGCAGACGGCGGTCGGCCTCAAAATCCCGAGGGTAATTCTTAAGGTCGTCCGGATTGTTGAACTGGATCGGGTTGACGAAAACGCTGGCAACGAAGATCTCGTTCTCGGCCCGCGCCCGTTTGAAAAGGGAGGCATGCCCTTGGTGCAAGGCTCCCATGGTCGGCACAAAGCCTACGCTTTTGCCACCAGCTCTCTGCGCGGCAATCGCCTCGCGGAGTTCTTTTTTTGTAGTACAGATTAACATGACTACAGGTATTTTTATTTTTTTATTTTTTGGAATAAATCGAACAGAGTAGCCACAGGAACAATCATGTTCTGATATTTTTCTTGCACTTCCCTGATGCCGTAGCGGGAGATGAAGACCCGTTCGAATCCTAACTTGGCGGCTTCGGCCAGGCGTTGGTCAAGACGGCTTACCGGACGGATTTCCCCAGTCAGCCCTATTTCGGCGGCAAAACCGGTCTTAGGGTCGAGCGGCAAATCCTGTCCTGAACTCAACACCGCTGCTACGACCGCCAAGTCAAGAGCTGGGTCGTCCACCCGCAAGCCTCCGGCAATATTGAGGAAGACATCTTTGTTGCTCAGCCTTGCCCCGCAGCGTTTTTCCAGTACGGCTAACAGCATGTTGAGCCGCCGCAGGTCGAAACCGGTGGCCGATCGCTGGGGTACCGAATAAGCGGTGGGACTGACTAAGGCCTGCACTTCCACCATCATTGGTCGCAGCCCTTCCAAAGTGGCGGCGATTGCCGTGCCGCTCAATTGCTCTTCCCGTTGGGAAAGCAGGATTTCCGAAGGATTGCTCACCTGGCGCAGGCCTTGGCCCTGCATCTCGTAAATGCCGATTTCGTTGGTGCTGCCGAAGCGGTTCTTGACTGAGCGCAGCATCCGGTAACCGTAATGGCGGTCGCCCTCAAAGTGCAGCACGGTATCGACGATATGTTCCAATATTTTCGGTCCGGCCAGGTTGCCGTCCTTGGTGATATGGCCGATGACAAAAACGCTGGTGCCGGTTTCCTTGGCGTAGCGTTGCAGCTGGGCGGCGCATTCCTTGATTTGGGAGATGCTGCCGGCCGAGGCATCGATTGTACTGGCTTGCAGGGTCTGGATGGAGTCTGCCACCAAGATTTCCGGTTGCAACTGGGCAGCTTGGGCAAATATGTCGTCCAAGCAGGTCTCGGTCAGGATGTAGCAAGGACTTTGGGTCAGCCCCAAACGGTCGGCCCGCATCTTGAGCTGTTCGGCGCTTTCTTCCCCGCTTACGTAGAGAATCTTATGTTCTCCGGGCATTTGCAGGGCTACTTGCAGCATCAAAGTGGACTTGCCGATTCCCGGTTCGCCGCCTACCAAAACGAAAGAACCCGGTACAAGGCCTCCGCCTAATACCCGGTTCAGTTCGGCATCGCCCATGTCCAAGCGGGATATGGGACGGTTCTGTATCTCTTTGACTAAAATGGCTTTGCTCTTGACCTTTTCGGAAGCAGGAATTGCAGAATCCTGTTTCCACAGGCTCTGTTTGGGTTCGCGTTCCACCACTTCTTCGGTATAGGTGTTCCACTCCCCGCAGACAGGACAACGGCCTACCCATTTGGGAGACTGCGCCCCGCAATGGGAACAGAAAAAGACCGTGCGGCTTTTGGATTTTGCCATTTTGAAAAACCTTTTGACAATGGACGACTTCGGGCTGCTCAGAACCGTTCGGCAGTGCAAAGCTCGCAGTCAGTGTCAATGATTTTGGATTTATTCGGCTTGCCTTCCTATTCGGCTTGCGAATCCGGTCTCCAGATTTCCACGTCTTCCGCCTTGAAGGAGTCCACCGCAGCGGCTTGGGCATCGTCCTTGACGGCTATCCTGCATGGGCGAACTCGTTCGATGAGCGCTTTGGGGGCCTCTTCATCCAGGATGACTACGGCATCCACGCATTCCAGACCGCCTAACATCAAGGCGCGGTCTTCTTGTTTCATGACAGGCTCCTTGCCGGTCAGCTTGCGGATCATGGCATCCGAATAAAGACCTACGACCAAGGTCTTGAGCGATTCAACGGCTTGGTAGAGGAACTCCACGCAACGCGGGTTGAGTGGGTCAAAGCTGCCATAGGTGAATCCAATCCTGTAATTGCGGAAGTGCCAGTAGGCAATCCAACGGTCCAGAATGATGCCTTCCCTCATTTTCTTCTGGACGTGTTCCAAGCGAGTCGGGTCTTTGTGTTCTTCCATGATGCTAAATTTTTAGTGCCTTTTGCAAGGCGGAAGCCTATGTTTTTTTTCTTATTCCGTTTTTTGATGGAATGCTTTAGTGCAAATCGCTGCCGATGAGCCGGAGGAATTCGTTCCGGGTCTGAGGATTGTTCAGGAAGCCACCGGTGAAATCGGAGGTGGTGGTCACCGAATTCTGTTTTTGGACACCGCGCATCGACATGCACAGGTGCTGGGCCTCGATAACTACCGCCACTCCTAAGGGGTGAAGCACATTCTGTATACATTCCTTGATCTGGGTCGTGAGCCTTTCCTGTACCTGCAAGCGGCGGGCGAACACATCCACTACACGGGGAATCTTGCTCAGTCCCACGATGTAGCCGTTGGGTATATAGGCTACATGGGCCTTGCCGAAGAAAGGCAGCATGTGGTGTTCGCACAAGGAATATATTTCAATGTCCTTGACAATGACCATTTGCTTGTAATCCTCTTTGAACATCGCGCTTCGGAGAATCTCTTCGGGGTCTTGGCTGTATCCCTGCACTAAGAACTGCATGGCTTTGGCTACTCGGACGGGTGTGGCCAGCAAGCCTTCCCGTTGCGGGTCTTCTCCCAAGAGTTCCAGAATCTGCTTGTATCGCTCTGCCAATGCCTCAGTGATTTCGCTGGGGTAATGGTCTTCTTTTTTATATCCTTTGTTCATTTTTCTTGAGAAATGCAGTGCTTCCGTTTGCAGACAAGAACCTATCTTGGCGTCAAACAGGCCTGCAAAAGTACTGTTTTTTACCCAATCGGGAATCCTTTGCGGCAAATTGTCCGATGAAGGAATTGAGAAAGAGCGTTTTGTGTTGTTTCGCGAGGTCTAACTGTTTGGGCAATAAGGCCCTGTATGAGGCTCGTCGGATTGCGTGGGGTGATTGATCTGGGTCAGATAATAGTAGGTATATGAATCCTTGTAAGGCTTTCCTGCATCGGATGATGGCTTTTCCCCTCTCAGGTAAAGTACCGTTTCCCAGCAACGGTCCACTATCTGCGGATCGAAGCGGAAACCTTCAAACCCGTGGCGGACCCATACCTCTTTTTGCTGGGCGAAATTTTCCTTTTCCGCGTTAAGTATGCCGGAATTGAGCAAGATGGCTTCTTGCATGTAAGCTGGCAAGAAAGTGGCTTCCAGTTTGGAGTAGGCCGAAACCAAAGTGGGTGCCAATTCGATTTTCCCTTTGAGCAGACAGAGCATGCTGTAGTATTCCAGAACGGGGAGATTGAGGGGGCGGTTGAGGTTGATGGTCCGGGCTACGCTTGTGTTGAGGTCGTTGCTCCAGGAAGTGGCCAGCATGTCTTTGTTGAAGAGTCTGTTTTCCACTTTCTGGCTCACCAATTGGTTTATGGCGGTTTGTGAACGGCTGAGTTTGAGCCCGCTGCCTACAGGGGATGGTCCGTCCGGAATGCCCATGGTAATGCTTTCCTCGTTGATTTTTTCCCATTGCTTGGCGAACCTTCTGAACCCAAGGCTCTTTTTGAGTACGGGTATGTGCTTGTCCAACAAACGTCTTTGATAGGTGGCCGTTTCGATAGGGATTAAGAGTTCAAAAAGGCGTTGTTCATAGCCGATGCGGTCCAATGTGTAATTCATTACCGGGATGGCCGATCCGTAGAGTTCCAGTTCGTAATACATCCGGGCATACGCATAATCGGATGATTGCGTGTGCTCCAGAAGATTAGGGAACATTCCCTGCATTTCCTCGATATGGCGGAATTCTAGGAAACGTTGGTTAAGCTGGCCTTGCATGATCAAGCCCAGTCGGGTGTATGCGCTTATGGATGCACGCATGCCCGCTTTGGCTTCTGTCAGTCCGGGTTCTGCTTTGGGATATTTCTCAAAGAAAGAAGTCCCTATTTCCACTACTCGGGCATAGTCGCCCTTTTGGCAAGCATTGGAAATGTTCACATACGCCGTTTTCAGCGGTGTTCTGTGGAATCCCACCAGTATGGCGCAGAGGAAGATGCCGATGGCAAGCACGAGCCATGAGAGAGGATAAGGATTGTGCAAGTTCCGTTTTAATGTGTTCTGAATCAAGCTGCCTAATATGGCGACTATGAACAGGGAAGCTGCGGTCCATTCGATCCAAGTCCATTGGAACACGCATTCGGGGGTCGTGAGGAAGCGGGGAAACACGAAAGTGATTCCGACAGCGGTGATGAAATAAATGCCAAAGGCCAGGGAGGCGTTTTCTACGTTGTCACTTCCCCGGGCCTTGAACGAAGAAAAGAGTATGATTAGCCGGTATATGACCATGATACCGAGGAAAAGCAAGGCCGTGCTGCCAAAAAAGAAGAACAGCGCGCTCCCCATCAAGACATAATATATCCAATAATTGAGATAAAATACTTCATAATAGAACCCTTGACTTCGCTTGTGCGATTCCCGGTAAGAAATCCAATGGAAGAGAATCGCTAGGAAAAAGAGAGACCCCAGGAGCCCGAAAGCCATTTCTTGCTCCGCGGGCTGGGTGGATGGCATCAAAACCAGCCAAAGGGGAAGCATGAACAGAGAATAACGGCCTCCGATTCTGTAAGCGCAAGCCATGTAAATGAGAATAAGGGCAAATTGCGTGAGAAAGATGCCTAAGGCCGAGGTTTGGAATTGGGCGAAAAAATTATTGAAAAAAGCGGGCAGGCATCCCAGTTCGTCGAACTGTCTCAGGTAGTTGATGTCGAAGGAGAAGAACAAACGGGATGCTGTATTTTGGAAAACAGGAAGATGGATGGCAATCCAACTTAACATGACGCAGCCTAAAAGGATGATTTTCCATTTAGAAATACGGTATAAGGGAAGTATATTGCGTAAAGCTTCTTTCATATTATGCGTTTTTGCATGATAAAGACGTCCGGTATCGGTTTCGGCGGCTTGCATGGAAAGAATCGTTTGTCAGGGGGATTTCTATACGGAATCAGGCATCCATGAAGCGTTTCAACGAATCTTTGCTGCTCGGTAATACAAATTTTTGATTAAACAATATTTAGCCTTTACCAAGGGGGTGCGCAAAGGTAATAAAATTTATGAGAAAACCTTGTCCCCGGAGATGGGATTTTTTTTATGGGGAAGCCTTAAGTTTTTTGTTTTCATTAAAAAAGTATTATTTTTGCGGCGGTTTTAAAGGGATGGGAAGCGGGGAGTGAAGGATGGAGGGGCGGGTCAAGCCCCTTTTTTATTGCTTGAGGAAAGCGGATGCAAAGTGTCCAGGACCGGAATATTTATTCGCGATTATGATAAAAAAACAGAAAGTACAAGCATTGGTAGAAGCGTTTTTGGCGGAAAGGGAGGGTCTTGGTTTGTTCCTTGTCAGCGTATCGGTGTCTCCCAAAAATGAAATCAAGGTCTATTTGGATGGGATGCAGGGGGTCGATATTGATGATTGCGTGGAGATGAGCCGTTACATAGAAGGGCATTTGGACCGGGAGGAAGAAGACTTCGAGCTTACGGTTTCTTCGGCCGGTTTGGATCAGCCGTTGCGGGTGCCTGCCCAATATAAGAAGAACGAAGGGAGAGAGGCAAAGGTGGTTACAGCGGGGGGCGAGACTTTGAAAGGCGTGATTGAATCCGCTGGCGAAGAAGGCTTTTCTTTGCGGATACTTCCGGCAAGGAAAAAATCCGGAAAGAAGGACGAGGAACAAGAGGCGGCTCTCCGGTCGTTGGCTTATGCCGATGTGAAGGAAACAAAATTGATAATTTCATTCAAATAACAACCGATAATAACAACCGAGATGGAAAATCTGAATTTGGTAGAAAGTTTCTCCGAATTTAAGGATCTGAAGAATATTGACCGTGAAACGATGATGCGTATTTTGGAAGACGTTTTCAGGGCCATGTTGATTAAGAAATACGGTACCGATGCCAATATAGACATTATTGTCAATATCGATAAGGGGGACTTGGAAATCTGGCGTAACCGTCTGATTGTGGAAGACAGCGAGCTGAAGGATCCGAGCTTGGAAATCCCTTATTCGGAAGCCATCAAGATAGAACCGGATTTCGAGGTGGGCGAAGAAGTGTCGGAAGCGGTTCGCATTACCGATTTCGGACGGCGTGAGATTCTTTCCATCCGTCAGAATTTGATTTCGAAGGTGCAGGATTACGAGCACAATATTATTTACAAGCGGTACAAGGAAAGGATTGGGGAAATCATTACCGGGGAGGTGTACCAGGTATGGAAGCGCGAAATCCTTGTGCTGGATGATGCCGGTGTGGAATTGGTTCTGCCTAAGAGCGAGCAGATCCCGGCCGATTTCTATCGTAAGGGAGACACGCTTCGGGCCGTGGTCCTGAAAGTGGATGTCCGTAATAACGCGCCTGTGATCGTGCTTTCGCGTACATCGCCTATTTTCCTGGAACGTTTGTTCGAACAGGAAGTGCCGGAAATTTTCGATGGCTTGATCACGATCAAGAGGATTGAGCGCGAGCCGGGAGAGAGAGCCAAGGTGGCCGTGGAATCGTACGATGACCGGATTGATCCGGTAGGGGCTTGCGTGGGGATGAAGGGAGCCCGCATCCATGGTATTGTTCGGGAACTCAGGAACGAGAATATAGATGTGATTAACTGGACAAATAATCCGGAACTGTTGATTACAAGGGCGTTGAGTCCGGCTAAGATTACTTCGATTAAGATTGACGAAGAAAATAAATCGGCCGAAGTGTTCATGAAATCGGACCAGGTTTCTTTGGCTATCGGGAAAGGCGGCTATAACATCAAGCTGGCGGGTCGTATATCGGGTTATGAAATCGAGGTGTTCCGTGAAAACGCGAACGACGAGGAGGATGATGTCGATTTGCAGGAATTCGGGGATGAAATCGAACAATGGATAATCGATCAGCTTAAAGAAATAGGTTGCGACACGGCCAAGGATGTGTTGGCGATCGATCCGGAAGAGCTGGCCAAGCGGACAGACTTGGAAGAAGAGACGATTGCCGAGGTCCGTCGGATTCTTGCGGCCGAGTTCGAGGATTAAGGAAGTGCGGGCCACTTGCATTTTGCAATGGCAAGAAGCTGGGCTGAAGCAACAGACAAAGTAGAAGCAAAGAAAACAGAATAGGAAAAATTAATGGCAGAAGAAGTAAAACCGGTAAGGCTTTCCAAAGCCGCCAAAGAAGTAAATGTTTCGGTTTCGACGATTGTGGAGTTCTTGGGCAAGAAGGGCCATACGGTGGACTCCAATCCGAATACGAAGTTGACGGGAGAACAGTATACAATGGTACTGAAGGAATTCCAGTCGGACAAGGTGATTTCGGAAAAAGCCCAGGAATTGACCTTGGAAACAGTCCCCAGGAAAGAAAAAGCTCCGGTGGCTCCCAAGGAAAAGGAATCCGTCAAAGAGGCTGTCAAGGAACCGATAACTCCGGAACCTGCCAAGGGATCGGAGGGAATGAAGGTCGAGACTTCGGTTTCCATTGAGAAGCAAGAGAAACGGAAAGAGGATTCCGAACCGGCAGAAGTATCGGATAAGAACCTTGTCCGGGATGCGGAGCCTCAGGTTGAGCCTGTGGCCGAGCCGGAACCTGAACCGAAAGAGGTGGCGACGGAAGCACCAGAGAAAGCCATTGAAGTGCCGGAGCAGCCGAAAGAGGAGCTGGAGCCGGAACCTGTGCAGGAAGAGAGTTCGAAGCCGGAAGAGGTTGCTGGCGAGCCGGAGCCTGTCGAACCGGAACCGGTTGAAAAGACCTCTGAAGTGATGCCCGTGGAGGCGGAAAAGACTCCTGAGCCCGTAAAAGCCGATTCCGAGGCGAAGGGAGAGGAAGCCGCTGAAAAGAGCCGGAAAGAAGAACCTGCCAAGCCGGATGCCGATAAGGAAAAATCGAAAGGCAATATCTTTGCGAAAGGGCTGACGCATATTTCCGGGCCGAAGATAGTCTCGACGATGGATGCCCATACATTGAAATTGGCGCAGCAGGGTAAGGCAGTGAAGCCGGATAAAATTGAAAGGCCGCAGATTATAGAGCCGGAACCCGTACCGGAACCCAAGCCAGTAGAGAAGGTAGAGAAGAAAGAAGACAATTTCGTCAAGACAGAATATGTAAAGCTGGCCGGTCCGGTATTGACGGGGCAAAAAGTGGATTTGTCTCAGTTCGAGCGCAAGCCGAAGCCGGTAGCCTCCTCAAAGGATGTCCCAGGCTCGTTCAATAACAAGAAGCGCCGCAAGCGGATCAAGGAAGAGCAGAATACGCATGTGGGAGGACGTGCCGGTTTGGACAACCTGTTCAAAGGGGCAGACAAGTCTAAAAGCGGTCAGGCTCAAGGCCAGAACCAAGGCGGAAATCAGAACAAGCCGAAGAACAACCGCAAGAATGACCGTCGTATGCCGCCCGCACCGCAGATGCCGGTAGATGATCAGGAAATCGAGAAGCAGATAAAGGAAACCTTGGCTCGCTTGTCGCCGCTGGGTAAATCCAAGACATCCAAGCATCGTCGTGAAAAACGTCAGATGATCAGCCAGCATATGGAGGCCGAGATGGCCCAGGAGATGCAGGACAGGAAAGTTCTGAAGGTGACGGAATTCGTTACGGTTAACGAATTGGCCACGATGATGAACGTACCGGTCAACCAGATTATAGCAACCTGCATGTCCTTGGGCTTGTTCGTGTCCATCAACCAGAGATTGAGCGCCGAGCCGATTTCGTTGTTGGCGGAAGAATACGGATTCCGGGTGGAATTTGTGGATGCGGACGTGATTCATGAACTGGAAAGCCAGGATGACGAAGAGGATTTGGGCGAAGCCGTTCCGAGAACGCCGATTGTGACGGTGATGGGGCATGTGGACCATGGCAAGACTTCATTGCTCGACTATATCCGTAAGACCAATGTGATTGCGGGGGAAGCCGGTGGTATTACCCAGCACATCGGGGCCTATGAAGTGGAATTGGAAGACGGACGGAAAATAACCTTTTTGGATACCCCGGGGCACGAAGCGTTTACTGCGATGCGTGCACGTGGGGCCAAGATGACGGATATTGCGATTATTGTGATTTCTGCCGATGACAAGGTGATGCCGCAGACAGTGGAAGCTATCAATCATGCTCAGGCGGCTGGAGTGCCCATCGTGTTTGCTATCAACAAGATTGATAAGCCGGGTGCGGATCCGGAACGAATCAAGTCGGAGTTGGCCGAAATGAACCTTTTGGTGGAGGATTGGGGTGGCAAGTATCAAAGCCAGGACATTTCCGCCAAGAAAGGGATAGGCGTGGCAGCTTTGCTTGAGAAAGTATTGCTGGAAGCCGAAATGCTGGATCTCAAGGCACACCCCGAACGTAGGGGCAAAGGCACGGTGATAGAATCCTCTTTGGATAAAGGACGGGGATATGTGGCCAAGATGCTGGTTCAGGACGGGACGGTCCGGGTAGGAGATTTTATTTTGGCCGGTTACACATACGGGCGTGTCAAAGCCATGTACAATGAACGTAACCAGCTGATGAAGTCGGCAGGTCCTTCGCAGCCTGTATTGTTGCTGGGTTTGAACGGAGCGCCGCAGCCCGGGGATGTGTTCAATGTGATGGCCGATGAGAAAGAGGCCAAGGAAATAGCCAACCGTCGGCAACAGTTGCAGCGCGAACAAGGTTTGCGGGCACAGAAACATATCACGTTGGACGAAATCGGACGTCGTATTGCCATCGGAGATTTCAAGGAACTCAATATCATTGTCAAAGCGGATGTGGACGGTTCGGTGGAAGCTTTGTCGGATTCGTTGCTGAAACTCTCCACCCCGGAAGTCCAAGTGAATGTGATTCACAAGTCGGTGGGGCAGATTACCGAAAGCGATGTTTTGCTGGCTTCGGCTTCGGAGGCCATTATCATCGGTTTCCAGGTGCGTCCTTCTATGGCTGCGAGAAAGTTGGCTGAAAACGAGCAGATTGATATCCGTCTGTACTCTATCATCTATGATGCCATCAATGAAATCAAGGATGCTATCGAAGGTATGCTTTCACCGGTAATCCAAGAAAAGATTGTGGCGAATCTGGAGGTTCGGGAAGTGTTCAAGATCAGCAAGGTGGGTACGATTGCAGGATGTATCGTGCTGGACGGTCGTCTGAGCCGGAATACCAAAATCCGTATCATTCGCGACGGTATTGTGGTCTATACAGGTGAACTGGGTTCGTTGCGCCGTTTCAAGGATGATGTGAAGGAGGTGGTGGTCGGCCAGGATTGCGGTTTGAATGTGAAGAATTTCAACGATGTGAAGGTGGGGGATATCATTGAGGGGTACGATCAGGTCGAAATCAAACGGACACTGTAATTCGGCGTGTGATAATGGGCAACCTGCAGCGTTGCCTGCGGGTCTCGGACTCGGTCACGTACCAAAGTACGCTCCCGTCGTCCTCGCCCTTGGCAGCCTTGCATTTTGCCCATTCTGACACGCCGAATCGGGTCTGTTGTTTGGGGCGGTTTAAAATCCGGAAGATGTATAAGGAGTTTGCTGCGTATATTGAGAAGGAGCGGCTTTTTGCTGGGTGCAAGAGGCTGCTCCTTGCCGTAAGCGGAGGCGTGGACTCGGTGGTGCTGACGCATTTGATGGAACGTTACCGGGTCTCGCGCCCGGAGACGGAGGTGGCTTGGGTTCACTGCAATTTCCATCTGCGGGGGGAGGAGTCGGAAAGGGATGAACGTTTTGTGAGGGAATGGGCTGAGGTTTCCGGCTGTCGATTGTATGTGAGAGCGTTCGATACCGAGAGGTATGCAAAAGCCCATAAAATTTCTATCGAGATGGCGGCGAGGGACTTGCGCTATGCCTATTTTGCGGAACTGATGGAAGCCGATGGCTGGGATGCCTGTCTTTTGGCACATCATGCGGATGATAATGCGGAAACTTTTTTCATCAATCTTTTTCGGGGAAGCGGGGTTAAGGGCCTGAGGGGGATGTTGCCGCGATCGATGTCGAAAGGGCATGTCTATCTACGGCCATTGCTCTTTGCCCGCAGGGCTGAAATCATGGCATACGCTCAGGAACAGTCACTCGCTTTTGTGGAAGACAGCACCAACCGGGAACAAGTATATTTGCGCAACCGGATTCGGTTATCTCTCTTGCCGTTTATAGATTCCGTGCAGCCAGGAGCGGTACGCAAGATTACGCAGAGCATGGAGACGCTTCGGGCGGTTGATGCCTTGGTAGACGACTGGTTTGCGGTACAGAAACAAAAGGTTGTTGTGCCTGTCACGTCTTTTCTGCCCATGAAGGCGTTGGTGAAGATGGGCTTGAATCCGGTTTTGCAGGAGTTGCATGTTGGAAAGCAGGAACTTCTGCCCTTGGGTCATCTGGCAACTTTGGGGCCGCACAAGGCTTTGTTTGGGGAACTGTATTTACGGGAGAAATCGTTCAATCGGTCGCAGATAGCCCAGATTCTGCAAAACGAGCAGAATGGAATTTCAGGCAGGATTTTTGAGAATTCCGATAATTCGGGGGTATTGGTGCGGGAGCCGCACGCTTGGCGGTGGGTGGCATTGGAAGAAGCCTCTGCCGAGGACCTGCCGCAAGTGACGAGGGAATGCCGGTGCCCTTTTGTCTCGACTCCGGATGAATGGCTGAAAGGGGAACCGGGACCGGAATGTGTCTGGGAAATTAAGTGCATCGGATCGAAAAACGAATTGAATGCGGATCCGAAAACGGCCTGTTTGGCATACGCCAAGCTACAGTTCCCTTTGCATTGGCGGCATTGGCAGCCAGGCGACAGATTCAAGCCGTTGGGAATGAAAGGTTTCAAAAAACTGAGTGATTTTTTTTCCGATTTGAAGCTGAGCCGTGTGCAGAAAGAGTCGGTCTGGTTGTTGTGTTCGGGCGAAGATATTGTCTGGGTGGCTGGTTACCGGATTGACGATCGGTATAAGGTGGATTTTAATTCGGAAGAAGAGAAAAAGGTGCTTCTCTTTCGTTTGCGGTAGTCTCTGACTTTGAAGTTTGGGAGTCTTGGCTGAGTCTTGGCTTCGCTGTAGTTCTTTGTTATCAGTAAGCCGGGCAAGCTTGGCGCAATGCCCGACTTTTTATAGTTTGCTCGAACCTCCTAAAAAAGATACCATGGGAACAGAAAGCATAGAGAAATGTTGTGTGAGGAACGCATCAAGAATGTCCGAAACCTCGAACGTTTGGGTATCTCCCCGGATGTCATGGCCCAAGCCACCGAATTGACAGCGGAAAAGATTGACCGGCTGTAATCCATTCGAACAAACGCATCCGTCCCAAGAGGGGAAGGTTCTCTCTCTCTCTCTCTCTCAGTTCAAAGAGGAGAAAGAGAAAACAAAACCGATATTCAAGGGAATCCTGGATGATTTAGGTATGTCTGTAATCCTCGTATCCGACATGGAGGCATACCAGTAACCGTGGCCTATCTGCTGGACCCAGCGGGCAAAAAGCCCTACGGAGAAGTCCGGAGAAACAACATAATTGGCCGAGAATCCCAAGGCCGCATACCCCAGCACTTTTTGCCTGATATTCAAAACATCCTCTTCCATGTAGCCGTCCAGCGTAATGCCGTTGCCCGAATCGCCTTGCAGATGCTCGTAATTCAAGAAGCCTTGCGTGATACCGAGTGAAAACTGACCGATGAGTTCAAAGCGGGGTCGTTTCACCAAAACATATTCCCCGTAAAGGCCAGCCTCCATGTTGGCATATTTGAATGTAGTCCGATTGGAAGCCATATTCATCAGCGAGGCGAGTTCCACGCCGATGCCCCACCGTTTTGACGAAACCAGCCCGAATTGGATTTCCGCACCCCATGAGACGGCAGGCAAATCAAAGTCCGGCAAAGCGGAGGACAAGGCTGTTCCGAAATCCTGGCGGCCAAAATCCGCCACAGAAGTGTATAGGTTGCCCGTAAACTTGAATCCGAAAGATTGACGGACGGTATCCTGGGCATAGGTTGGAACCATGCAGACCAAAAGCAGATTTATGTAAAAGCAATATTTGAAGCGAGAAATCATGATAGAAATTTTCATAAAAAAGATTCTGTTTTTTTCTCGAATGTTGGAGATTTACTCCCATCCGATTTCACCAAAAGGGAACTATTACCTTTCTCACAAGAGAATAAATTCTCCTGCGAGAAAGGTACAACATAAATAATTGTCAGTCACCCATAACACCTATTCCTGCTGCCAAAGACCCCACCACAGCACCCCCAACAGCACCCCATGGGCCAGTGGGTGCGCCTTCAATGGCGCCAATAACGTCAGCAAGAACAACAGTTAGAATGGCTTTCCATATTTTCTTGCGTTGTTCTGGAGTTCGTTTCCCATATAATTCCTCTTCAGACATACCGCTCCATTCGGGCAATTCGGCTTGCCAATACTCGATAGAAGATTGTGCAATGGCAACAACCATTTGCCGAGTATCTTTTTCTGCTTGAAACACGAATCCTGTTCCGCAATCGAGAAGTTCGCCCATGCATCCTAGTACTTCTTCTGCTGTTTCTGATTGAAGAAAAATCCGTTCTACATCACCAAAAACCTCTGCTTGGGTTGCATTTAATGTAATATTATCCAATTGGATAGTTTTGTCCGGCATAACTTTAAATGAGCCAGGCACGACCCAAAAAGCATCGAATCCTCGATTAATTTCGGTTTGAATATTGCTAATCCACATTGAACGATTCGCATATCTCCCATCCTTTTTTAACCCTTCATTATCAAGGAAATTGTTCAAGGTCGATTGCGCAACATCTTGCGTAATCGGATTCGATTTGGTTGCATTTGTCACCAAAGAGAGCTTCATTGCTTTCAATGACTGCGTATGAAACTCCCGAGCAAACTGCGCTTCCGTTGTTAGTGTCACACATTCTCCCGGTGGCTGGAGTTCGCCATTCTCTGCCGTGGCGTTTATGCCAAAAGGATTGTCATCCGGGAATCCGGAATCTTTTGCGCAACTTGAAAAGGCCAAAGCCGAAAGAACGCACAATACTGCGCTCCATCTTCTCAAAAAGACTACTATGTTCATGATAAATG
>JADIMZ010000024.1 GCA_017694335.1 Candidatus Pullibacteroides excrementavium | reverse complement strand
TTTTTGTACCTTTGAACCCTCGTTTTTTTTGTTCAGCAGTTCAAGGGATATGAAAGGATTGAAACTTGCGTTCTCGGATTCGGATTATGTCGCGGAAGAGGAAATAAAGGTGATTGCCATACAGGCGCCGGGCATTCCTTCATACACATTGGTGCATTTTCTCAACAAGCGGCTCTCTTGGGATCTCCGTCATACGGGGCAGTGCTACTATCCTGGTTCGGCCCCGGCTTTCAGTGGAGACTTGTTCAATTATGTCATGGAGGTGGATCGGGTCCAGTGTTTTTTGCTGCCCAATCGGGACGAGCGTTCCTGTTGGGTTACGGAAGTGCCCGATGTAGATTATTGGATGGTTTTGACAGGGGGGGGCTTGGATGTGTTTGATTGGAAGGGGCTGGTTGATGAGGTGTCGGGCATCGGGATGATTTTTTATGTTAATTTATACCCTTGGCGGGTGGAGGGGCGGAGGCCGGCGAAAAACGGGCAGGTATTCGGACGGTTCCAGGAGTTTTACATGGATATGGACGAACAGGGTCTGTTGCAGCGGTTTGATTGAGGCGGCTTTTCGGTTGTTTCCGTCGCTTAGGGACGGCAGGGTTGGGGATTTCTTGTTACTTTTGTTCCATGGTTTCTATATTGAATACATTGGTTTCGGATGAGGTTTTCACCGAGTGTTTTTGTTGCGATTTGCAGAAATGCAAAGGGTGTTGCTGCATAGAGGGCGATGCCGGAGCGCCTTTGGAAAAGGAGGAAATCCCGTTGCTGGCTAAGTATTATCCTATATATAAGGAGTACATGACGCCGCAGGGTCGGGAAGTGATAGAGAATGGAACGCGGCAGGCTCAGGAAGGGATGCGTTTTTATGAGGTTTTCCCTTTGGATGGCAGCTTGCTTACGCCTTTGATAAACCAGCGGGATTGTGCGTACTTGACGCCGGCAGGGGAGGACGGTGTGGCGTATTGTGCCATAGAAAAGGCGTTCAGGGAGGGGAAGATTCCTTTCCGGAAACCGGTTTCCTGTGCCTTGTTCCCGATTCGGGTGCAGCATTATCCGGAATATGATGCGTTGAATTATTTCCATTGGCATATTTGCCGCGATGCCGAGCGTTTGGGACGGCGCAAGGGGATTCCGGTGTTCCGCTTTCTGAAGGAGCCTTTGACGGAAGTGTATGGCGAGGAATGGTATCGGGAGGCGGAGGCTGTTTACGAGGCGGTCTTTTCACCGAAGGGGACGTGAATGTCGAAGTGCGCTCGACTTTCACTATAGTGTTGACTCCGTCAACGATATAGGATGCGTCTCGGCATAGCTCCAGCAATCTTGGCTCTGCGCTCGACTTTCACTATATTTGCAAAATGTAAGAAAATCTTAACAAGGATTGGCGGATTTAAAAAGCAAAGCATGAAGATAGTGGCTTTTTATGGCAAGGCTACCCGTTTGGTGAAGCAGGATCAGTTCGAGGAATTGCTGGAGGCGGTGGGGGCTGCGTGGGGGGAGTCTGTGAAGGCTGGTTTTTTCTTTGCCAAGGATTTGGCGGAGAGGTTGCGGAGGGATTTTCCGGAATTGGCGGAACGGTATCTGCGAGGAGACGAGAATGTGTTCGGGGACGTTTTGCCGGCGGAAACCGATCTTCTGGTTTGCCTGGGCGGGGATGGCACCATGCTGGATACCTTGCCGTTGGTGCAGGATTCGGGGATTCCGGTGCTGGGTATCAATTTCGGTCGTTTGGGTTTCCTCAATGCCATTAATGCGGACCGGGTGCAGAGCCTGTTGCAGCCCGGCTTCATCGATCGGTTCCGGAAGGAGCGCCGGTTGCTTCTGGAGGTGGGGGATTTTGAATTCCTGAGCCAGGATTCCATATCGGTCCCTTCCAAATTGCCTTATGCCTTGAACGAGGCGGCTGTGGTCAAGAGCGAGAACGAGTCGTTGGTCTTGCTCGATGTCTTGGTGGACGGCCAGTTCATGAACACTTATTACGGGGACGGGGTCTTGTTCTCCACGCCGACGGGTTCGACGGCTTATTCTTTGAGTTGCGGGGGGCCGATCCTGATTCCTTCGGCCGACAATATCCTTATCACGCCGATGGCTTCGCATACGTTGACAGTGCGTCCTCTGATTATAGAGGGGTATCAGGAGGTGACGGTGAGGGCCAAGGGGACGGAACGTTGCCGTCTTTTGCTCGATTCCAAGGTGTATGAGCTGGCGGGGCCTTTTTCTTTCAAGATACGCAAGGCGGGTTTC
Source organism: Candidatus Pullibacteroides excrementavium (assembly GCA_017694335.1). GTDB lineage: Bacteria > Bacteroidota > Bacteroidia > Bacteroidales > P3 > Pullibacteroides > Pullibacteroides excrementavium. The sequence goes on along the minus strand of JADIMZ010000024.1, from coordinate 13,917 downwards.
AAGTTCATCACGGTCTATCCGCCGGAGCGGAATTTCTTTGATGCGATACGCGAGAAACTGATGTGGGGGTTCGATGTCCGGCACAAGCGGGATTGTTGAGACTTGTCTTTGCCGAGGGGGCAAGGCTTGTTTTTGCGCTCGGCTTTCACTACATTTGCCCGTTTTTGCATGAATGAACGTATGGACATTCTTTGCCGGATGAGACGTTTGGGGCTTTTGTTTCTGCTTCTGTCGATAGGGGGGCTTATGTTCCGGCCTGCCCAGGCTCAGCGATCGGAAATCGGTTTCGGGGCAGGCGGCTCTTTTTATATGGGGGATATCAACCCCAAACGTGTTTTCTATAAGACTCGTTTCGCAGGGACTTTGTTCTACCGTTACAATTTTACCACGCGGATGGCTTTGCGTGTGAGCGGTTCCTATGGGCGTATCGAAGCCTGGGATCGCGATTTCGGAAACCCGCGTGGACTTGGCTTCAGGAACGATTTGTGGGAGTTTTCGGCTTTGTTCGAGGTCAATTTCCTGGACTTCTTCACCGGAAGCCGCCAGCATTGGATTTCGCCTTACCTGGTACTGGGGGTCGGGGCGGTGTATTCGAATCCCCAGGGACAGTATTTGGATGGTTCGTGGGTGGACTTGCGTCCGTTGGGCACCGAGGGGCAAGGGCAGGACGGCGGGAAGCTCTATTCGCGGGTCCATGCGGTGATTCCTGCGGGCCTGGGCGTGAAGGTGAGCGTGTGCCGTTTCATGTCGGTGGGGCTGGAATGGACGATGCGTCTGGCTTTGACCGATTATTTGGACGATGTGGGCGGAACATACGCCAGTCTTGACGGATCGCCCACGGATCCAAACGATAAATTTGCTTATTTTGCAGACCCTCCTGCTTTTGCAGATCCGTCTCTCAAGCATCAGGCCGGGTCCAGGAGAGGAGACCAAGGCACTTTGGATTGGTATTCGTTTGCTACGTTTACGGTTTCGTTCCGTCTGCCCGGCAAGGATGAGCTTTGTCCGGCTTATAACGGAGCGGGCAAGAAGAAAAAGTAGAGAGTATGAGCAGTGTTGGAGATACCCTGGATGGCGCTATCGTGCCGGGCAAGGTGCCGGCGCATGTGGCTATCATCATGGATGGAAATGGTCGCTGGGCGCAGCAGCGGGGACTGCCTCGTCAGCAAGGGCATTGGGAGGGGGTGAAGTCGGTGCGGCGTATAACCGAGGCCGCTTGCAGGATAGGGGTCCGGTACTTGACGTTGTATGCTTTTTCAACGGAAAACTGGGGACGGCCCAAGGAAGAAGTCTCGGCGCTGATGTCGCTTCTGGTTTCTTGCTTGCATGATGAGATGCCGTTGTTCATGGATAACGGGATTCGTCTGCGGGTCATCGGGCAGCCGGATGTCTTTCTGCCGGAAGTGCGGACGGCTTTGGATGCGGCCTTGGAGCAGACGGCGGGGAATTCTCGGATGGATTTGGTTTTGGCGCTCAGCTACAGTTCCCGTTGGGAATTGACGGAAGCGATGAGGTCGGCGGCGCGGGATGCCAAGGCCGGGAGTTTGGATCCGGAGCACATCGATGCCTCGGTGGTAAACCGGTATTTGGCCACTTCCTTCATGCCGGATCCCGATTTGTTGATACGTACCAGCGGGGAATACAGGATTAGTAATTTCCTGTTGTGGCAGATTGCTTATTCGGAATTGTTTTTTACGCCTGTTTTGTGGCCGGATTTTACCGAAGAGATGTTTTATGCGGCGATTGCCGATTACCAGAAGCGGGATCGTCGGTTCGGGAAAGTGTCCGGGTCAAACCAGTCTAAGTAGCGTTAAGGGTGAGAAGTTTTTTTGTCAAATACAGATGTGCATGGTTTTCGCTCCTGTTCCTGTGGATGAGCGGATCGGGTTGGCTGCAGTCGCAGGAAACCGTGTCTTATGACGGAGTGCGGGAATATCAGATTGCAGGCATTTCCGTTACCGGGATTAGTTATTTGGACGACAATGCGCTGATTCGGCTTTCGGGTTTGGCAGTGGGGCAGAGGATGCGGATACCGGGGGATGCCACGGCCAAGGCGATAGACAATCTGTGGAAACAGGGTCTTTTCGAGAATATATCCATCGAGGCCACCAAGATAGAAGGAGATCGGATTTATCTCAATATCTCTTTGAAGGAAAGGCCTCGGCTTTCGCTGATTACTTATGAGGGGCTTCCCAAAAGCATCATTACCAAGGTGGATGATGAGCTGAAGCTGAAAACGGGCGATATCCTGACCGATTACAAGATAGGGCAGTTGGAAGAATTGGTCAAAAAGGAATTGCTGGATAAGGCCTACCTGAATGCGGAGGTGGAAGTGATCCGGAAAGCGGATACCGTGGTGGAAAGCGGGATTAATCTGCTGGTGAGGGTCGACAAGAAGGAAAAGGTGAAGATTGCGGAGATTACGTTCGAGGGAAACGATGCGGTGACCCCGCAGTCGGCCAATTTGGATTTCTGGCAGAAGCTGGGACGTTCGTTCCGCAAGGTGGGGAACAAGGAGAACCTGGCTTTTTCCGACAAGCGTCTGCGAGGGGTCATGAAGAATACCAAGCAGAAGGCGGCCATGCGTTTCTGGAAGCGGTCCAAATATGTGCCCTCGGCGTTCCAGGAGGACTTGAAGTCTTTGGTGACCGCTTATAACAAGGAAGGGTTCCGCGATTTCCGGGTGCTGGGAGATTCGATGTATGTGATTGATGAAAAGCTGATCGGTTTGAAGATCAAGCTTTATGAAGGGGATCCTTATTATTTCGGGGATATCACTTTCGTGGGGAACGAGAAATATTCTTCGGCTCAGTTGGCGGCGGTGATGAATATCCGCAAGGGGGAGCTGTATAACGAGGAAAAATTCACTACCAATCTGGTGATGAACCCGAACGGGGCGGATATCCATTCGTTGTATATGGATAACGGTTACCTGATGTTCCAAGGGGTGCCGGTCGAGACCCGGGTCTACGACGATACGGTGGATATCGAGATCCGGATTATGGAGGGGCCCCAGATCCGGTTCAATGAAATCCGTCTTGCGGGGAATACGCGGACCAACGACTATGTGATCTTGCGTGAACTTCGAACGGTTCCCGGGCAGCTTTTCAGTCGCACGGAAATCATCAATTCGGTCAATACGATGCGTCAGCTGCGCTATTTCAACGACGAGACGATCAATCCGGTGCCGATGATAAACTCGGATATGGCCACGACGGATCTTGAATACCAGTTCGAGGAAATAGGGTCGGACCAGCTGGAGCTTTCGGGCGGTTTCGGCGGAGGCATGGTGGTAGGTACGGTCGGGCTTTCGTTCAATAATTTCTCGTTGCGCAATCTGTTCAAGCTGGACAGGTGGAAGCCATTGCCTTCGGGCGACGGGCAGCAGCTGAGCCTCAGGGCCCAGTCGAACGGTACCTATTATTGGTCGGTAGCCACTTCGTTTACCGAGCCTTGGCTGGGAGGCAAGAAGCCGTTGGCTTTCAGTGTTTCGTATAACCACTCCATGCAGTCCAACGGCTTGTCGAAGAGCGATGAGCGATATGGCCGTCTGGTGGTTGACGGGGCTTCGGTAGGATTGGGGCAGCGTCTCAAGTGGCCGGATGATTTCTTCACTATTTACCAGTCTTTGAGCTATGAGAGGTATAGGATGAAGAATTACGATATGGACAACGGGGTTACCGATGGCGTCAGCAACAATATCCGCTATAACTTTACGATACAGCGGCAGAACCTGGATGCGGCCATGTTCCCTACTTCGGGTTCTTCCTTGTCTTTGGGTTTCGAGCTGACGCCTCCTTACACGGCTTTGGGCAGCAAGCTCTATGCCAGTTCCAATGCGGAGGACCATTACCGCTGGCTGGAATACTACAAGGTTTCTTTCAAGGCGGGCTGGTTCTTCAATCCTATTGCCAAGCTGGTGGTGCATGCCCGTATCCGTTTGGGCTATTTGAGCTATTATACGGCTAAGACGGGATATCCTATCTTTGAACGCTTCTATTTGGGCGGCGATGGGCTGACGGGCTTCGGTCTGGATGGCCGCGAGCTGGTCGGGATGCGTGGCTATGCGAATAATTCTCTTTCGCCCAGTTCGGGTTCGACCGCATACGATAAGATTACGTTGGAATTGCGTTATCCTTTCTCGAACTCGCCGGTGGCTACGGTTTATGTCTTGGCTTTCTTCGAGGCCGGGAACAGTTGGGCGCATGCTTCGGATATCAATCCGTTCCAGGTGTACAAGTCGGCAGGATTCGGGGTACGGCTTTTCCTTTCCGCTATGGGTATGTTCGGGCTTGATTGGGGGTATGGCTTCGATGAGGTACCGGGGGATCCGTCGGCTAACGGGAGCCATTTCCATTTCTCGATCAACCAGTCGTTGGATTGGTAACAAAGGCGGGACAGAGGGTATCTTCGGCACGATATTTGCAATACGGAATCTTTTGGCCTTCCGTTTCGGGAAGGGCGGAGAAGTGAAACTTGAAAAACGAAATTCTTATGAAAAAGCTTTTGTTGTCGGCCGTTTTGGCCGTAATGGCAGTTTTCTGTGTTCAAGGCCAGAAGTATGCTTATGTGAATACGGAATATATACTGCAGAACATCCCTGAATTTGTTAAAGCGCAAGAAGAGATTGACAATCTTTCTATTGAATGGCAGGCCGAGATTGAGAACCTTTTTGCTGAAATCGATGCCTTGTACAAGCAATACCAGAATGACGCCCCTCTTCTGACGCAAGACATGAAGAATCGTCGGGAAAACGAGATAATTGCCAAGGAAAAGGCGGCCAAGGATTTGCAAAAGAAACGCTTCGGGGTGGACGGGGATTTGTTCAAACGTCGCCAGGAGATGATCAGGCCTATCCAGGATAAGATTTACACGGCCATAGAAAAGCGGGCCAAGCAGAAGCAGTATACGTTCGTGTTTGACCGTTCGGATAATTCGAGCATCATGTATGCCGATCCGCGGAACGACCTCAGCAACGATATACTGAAGGATATGGGCTACGAACCGGCGGATTTGGAGGAATCCGGGAAGTAAGATTTCCGGAGGCAAAGGGATCCTGGAAGAGGTAAAAGGCCATCTCGAAAATTGGGATTGAAATTATTCCCGGACGGCGTAGGGGGAGGATGGCATGCGGCATGGGGGCGTGCGTGGTTTTGCATCAGTTGTTGCGAAACAGGGATTATTTGTGTATTTTTGCCCCTTTGTGCATGTGTGGGCCGCTTTTTTCAGGCCGGAGCCTGGAGGGACGGCTCATGCGGGAATCAAAACAAAGAAATTTACTAAAAGACATGAAAAAGATTTTGTTATCGGTGATGGCAGCGGCTCTTTGCTTCTGCACCTCTCAATTTGCTCAAGCGCAGAGCATGAAAGTGGGTTTTGTAAACACGGCGGATTTGCTGCTCCGTATGCCGGCATCGGATTCGGCCCAGCAGGTGTTGCAGACTTACGGGAAGGAAATTGAAGACAGCTACATGTTGATGGTGACCGAATACCAGAACAAGGCGACGGAATTCCAGAACAGCCAGAGCCAGTGGTCCGATCTGATCAAGCAGACCAAGCAGCAGGAACTGCAGGACATGGGGCGTCGTATTGAAGAGTTCGGGCAGCAGAGTCAGGAAGACCTGCAGCGCAAGACCCAGGAGTTATATGCTCCGATTATCGCTTCTGTGACCAAGGCGATAGAGGCTGTGGCCAAGGAACAGAAACTGACTTGCGTTTTTGACAAGGGGGATGCTTCCTTGAGCATGATGGGTTCGGGGCTGAATGTGCCTTCCGTTTTCTATGGGGAGGGTTCGATGGATGTGACTCCCTTGGTGGAAAAGAAGCTGGGGCTGCCGAGTGTTCCGGCTGCCATGAATTAATCAGGCAGAGGAATGAAAGGCTTGTTCGCTCTGGTTGTGGCAGGCTTTTGCTTGTCGGGTTCGATGGGCTGGGCTTGCGGGCTGCCGGATTCGGTGGGGACGGATTCTTCCTTTGTGCTTCAGCACCGTTCGGCAGACGGAAGCGCGGATAGTGCCTTCCTGGCTCGACAGGATTCTTTGCCGGTACCGGCTGCGGAAGGCGGAAAGTCTTTCAAGCTGGGGCATGTCCGGAGCATGGAGGTCACGAACCGTCTTCCGCAAATGGATTCGGTGATTCGCGCGCTTCAGGATTATGGGCGGAAACTGGCCTCCAATCTGAAGGCTATGACGGCCGAATACAATGCGAAGTATGCGGAGTTTCAAGCGAAAGAAAGCGCTTGGCCGGAGCTGGTGAAGGAAAGCAAGGAACGGGAACTGGAGGAACTATGGAAGCGGCTTCAGGATTTTGAGCGTCAGAGCAAGGAGGATTATGCCAAGCAGAGCGAGGCTTTGATTTTGCCGTTGACCGGGAAGGTGAGGGCTGCGATAGAAGCGGTGGCGGAAGAGGGCGGCTTCTCTTATATTCTGGATGCCAGCAATGGCATGCTGTTTCTCGGGCCGGGCGCAGAGGATGTGACTCCTTTGGTGGAAGCCAAGCTGGGGCTGTGCCCTATTCGGTTGCCGGCTGATTCCACGGCCGGACGGAGGGTTCAAAAGGAAAATTTTAAAGCGAAGGAATGAAAAAAGTCATAGTTACAGGAGGAACCGGTTTTATCGGCTCCCATACTGTGGTGGAATTGCTGCAACGCGGCTATGATGTGGTTGTGGCTGATGATTTGTCCAATTCCAAGGCATCGGTCATCGACCGGATTGCCGAGATTACAGGGGAAAAACCGATTTTGGAGGTGATCGATCTGAGCGATCGGACGGCTTGCCTGCGTTTTTTCAAGATGCATTCCGATGCCGATGCCGTGATTCATTTCGCGGCGGCCAAGGCGGTGGGTGAATCGGTTCTTAATCCCTTGCATTATTACCGGAACAATCTGGATTCCCTGTTGTATGTTTTGGAAGGCATGGAAAAGGCCGGATGCCGCAAGTTGGTTTATTCTTCTTCCTGCACGGTCTACGGGCAACCGGATCATCTGCCGGTAACGGAGGATACGCCCCGCCAGCCGGCTACTTGTCCCTATGCCAATACCAAGCGGGTAAGCGAGGATATTCTGGCCGATGTGGTACATGGTTACGAGGTTGGCAAGCAGAAAGGGACGCTGGAGGCGGATTACAAGCCTTGGAAGATTTTGGCTTTGCGTTATTTCAATCCGATTGGCGCGCATCCTTCGGCGCTGATAGGGGAATTGCCCAACGGGGTTCCCAACAATTTGATGCCGTATATCACCCAGACGGCAGCGGGCCTGCGGCCATGCCTGCAGGTATTCGGCGATGATTACAATACGCCCGACGGGACCCCGATTCGGGATTACATCCATGTCTGCGACTTGGCCGATGCCCATGTGGCTGCGATGGAGTATATGGACAAGGGTGGTTTCGAGGGGATGGATTATTTCAACCTCGGGGCCGGGCATGGCTACTCGGTCTTGGAGGTGATTCAAAGTTTTGAACGTTCCACCGGGCAAAAGCTCAATTACAAGATCGCGGCTCGTCGTGAAGGCGATATCGAGCAGATTTGGGCCGATGCCAGCAAGGCGAACCGGCTGTTGGGCTGGAAGGCCAAGCGGAGCCTGGATGAAATGACCTTGAGTGCCTGGAAATGGCAGGAAAATTTGTCCAAGAAGATATAGAAAGGCTGATTGCCTCGTATTTGCCCTTTGTACCGACCCACGGACAGGCGGAACTGATGGGGGAGCTTGCTTCCTTTATCCTTCAGTTCCGTTCGGATGTGGGTTTTGTTTTGAAAGGCTATGCCGGGACGGGGAAGACTTCGGTTATCGGTGCTTTGGTCAAGGCTCTTCCGGTCTTGAACATCACGCCGGTGCTTCTGGCACCTACCGGGCGGGCAGCCAAGGTCCTGTCCAATTATTCCGGGCATCCCGCCTATACGATTCACAAGCAGATTTATTATTCGGAGCCGGATGAGGAAGGGAAGGTCAGCCTCAGCCTGCGGCAGAACAAGGCGCGCAATACCTTGTATATAGTGGATGAGGCTTCGATGCTGGGCGAGGACGATTCATTGCTATTCGATTTCTTCCGTTATGTGCAGAGCGGTTACCGTTGCCGGGTCTTGCTTTCGGGCGATGATGCCCAGTTGCCTCCAGTGGGTTCGCCATATAGTCCGGCATTGGATTTGGAATATCTGGCTTCCTGTTTCCCGACGCATTTTTATTCCTATAGCCTGGAAGAAGTGGTGCGTCAGGGGGAAGGCTCGCTGGTTCTGGAGAATGCCACGGCTTTGCGGCAGAAGATTGCGGAGGAGGATGCGTCCTTGCCTTTGTTTGCTATGGATTTCCCGCAGGGCAGAGCGGACTTGGTTCGTTTGCCGGGCGAGGAGTTGGAGGATGTGTTGCAAAAGGAGTATGGCAGGAGGGAACGGGAAGATGTGGTGTTTGTCACTCGATCCAACAAGAGGGCCAATCTGTTCAATAACGAATTGAGGGGGCGGATATTCGGGCTGGAGAACGAGCTGGCGGCCGGGGAACTGCTGATGATAGTCAGGAACAATTACTTTTGGCTGCCGCAGGATTCCAAGGCGGGCTTCCTGGCCAACGGGGATATGATAGAGGTCTTGAAAGTGAAACGGAAAGAGGAGGTTTGCGGTTTCCATTTTGCCGATATAGAGGCCCGGTTGGTGGATTATCCCGACGAGCCGGCTTTGGAATTGAAAGTGTGGATGGAATCCTTGCATGTGGATGCGGCCTCCTTGCCTTACGAGCAGGTGCGGCAGCTGTTCGGGGCGGTGATGGAGGATTACCAGCATCTGCCTACCAAGGCCCAGCGTTTGCAGGCGGTGCGTCAGGATCCCTATTTCAATGCCTTGCAGGTGAAGTATTCCTACGCGCTCACCTGCCATAAGACGCAAGGCGGACAGTGGCCCTGCGTGTTCGTGGATGCCGGCTATCTGAGCGAGGACATGCTGGATTTGGAATATCTGCGTTGGTTATATACGGCTTTGACCCGGACGGTGGAGAGGGCGTATCTGTTGAATTTTCCGGAGCGTTTCTTTTGCGGCGTGTGATAACGAATAATCTGCTTCAGGCACGCCGCCTTGAGCTGGCTTCCCGTTGGGGAAAGTGCTGCCATGGTGTTTTTCCGCGAGTCGCTGCTTATCGGGTTCGAGCGATTTTTCTAATTTTGTGAGGCTTTTGTTGAATGTCAGAAGCGTTGATTTAATTGATAATGAATATGGAAACTATGCAAACTGTATTGCCGCTTTCGGAAACATTGCTGAAAAAGCTGCCCGATCCGACGTATGTGATTGACCGTTCGCGGATGAAACGGAATTTCGCGGTAATCCGGAATGTGATGGATGAGACCGGGGTGGAAATCATCCTGGCATTGAAGGGATTTTCGATGTGGAGCACATTCCCATTCTTCAAGGAGTCGGGCTTTGTGCAGTCCACGGCCAGTTCGCTTTGCGAGGCTCGTCTGGCTTACGAGGAATTAGGCTGTCCGGCTTATACCTATTCGGCGGCGTATGACGAGAACGAGATGGAAGAGGTGGCACGGATGAGTTCGCATGTGACTTTCAATTCGTTGAACCAGTTCCATCGTTACGAGGCGGTGGCTCGTGCGGCCAATCCCTGTATTTCTTTCGGCTTGCGGGTCAATCCGGAACTGCATTCGCATGTGCAGGCTATCTATAACCCTTGTTCGGCCGGTTCCCGTCTGGGAATCATGGCTTGCTACCTGCCCCGGCCGGAGGATATGCCCAAGGGGGTTGAAGGTTTCCATTGCCATGCCTTGTGCGAGTCCGATGCCGAGGATACCTGTCATCTGATAGATGCTTTCGAGGCGCATTTTGCTGCCTATCTGCCGAGTCTGAAATGGGTCAATTTCGGCGGTGGCCACTTGATGACACGCAAGGGCTATGATTTGGACAAACTCAAGGCCCGTTTGAAGGCGTTCCGACAGAAATGGCCGCATTTGAAGGTCATTCTTGAGCCGGGGGCGGCTTTCGTCTGGGAAACCGGCTTCTTGTTGGGTCGGGTGGAGGATATCGTGGACAACGGCGATGTCAGGACGGCGGTCATGAATGTTTCTTTTACCGCCCATATGCCCGATTGCCTGGAGCTGCCTTACATGCCGAAGGTGTACGGGGCCATCCATGCTTCTGCCGACGGGGCGGAACTGGCTACCGATCCGGCCGACGGGGAAAAGCGGCTTGGCGATTACACGCACCGTTACCGTCTTGGCGGCAATAGCTGCCTGGCCGGGGATTTCATGGGCGACTGGCTTTTCAAGGACGAGCTCAAGCCAGGGCATCTGCTGCTGTTCAACGACATGGCGCATTATACCTTTGTCAAGACCTGCACTTTCAATGGCTTGCGGCATCCCAGCCTCTGTTTTGTGGACACGGATACGGACGAGGTGTTGTACCGGCGGGATTTCGGCTATGAGGATTTCAAGCGAAAGCTGTCTTAGCCGGCCTGTTGCATCTTGTCCGTTCTGACGGGTGGCTTCGGCGGCTGGAAGGGCGAGAGGATTTCCCGGAAAGGGTGGCTGAAAAGCTGCTGTTTCCGGGATTTTTTTTGAGGAATTGTCAGGGATGGAGGCTTGGCGGCCCGACTTTCTGTCGGGAGGGGCAGGCTGGCCAGGTTCGGATGTTGAAATCTTGTTGGATAAGTATTTGAATGCACAGTGTTTTGTATTGAAATACATTATTTTATGTTGCTCTTTGATGGGCTGTTGTTTATAATATTCGTGTTGTCCACAAGGCTATCCGAGGCAAAAAAATCTAATTTTGCTGTTCCAATCCCAGCAAAAGGGCTGATAGGGGAAGTTAAGTGTGGGTTGTTGTCTAACTATTTAAAAAAGAGATGGATATGCAACAGGACTTATTTTCTGAGGTACAAACGGCAGAACAGACGGCCGCTACTTCTTGCGTCAGCCCGTATGATATAATAAAGGAAAAGAGGAACAAAGTGGAAAAGATCCAAGAGGAAAGCTTGTTCGGGTCGCAACCGGCATCTCCCGTGGACAACGGAACGGTATCGACAACGGCCCGGGTGGAAGAGAAAGTTGAAAAAGAAGAGGAGAAGCCTTTGACGGAATATGCTTCGGAAGATATTCTGAAGGCGGCTACCGAGTATTTCGGCGGCGATGCGTTGGCTGCTACGGTCTGGATGAACAAATATGCGCTCAAGGATAGCGAGGGCCGTGTCTATGAAAAGACGCCGGACGATATGCACCACCGGATTGCCCGGGAGCTGCACCGCATCGAAAGCCGTTACCCTAATCCGGTATCGGAAGAGGAAGCTTTCTCCTTGATGCAGCATTTCCGCTATATCATCCCACAGGGGAGTCCGATGGCCGGGATTGGGAACAAGTTCCAGATTTCGTCCTTGTCCAACTGTTTCGTGGTGGGCAACCGGGGCAATTCCGATTCCTACGGCGGCATCATGAAGATCGACGAGGAGCAGGTGCAGCTGATGAAGCGCCGCGGCGGCGTGGGGCATGACCTCTCGCATATACGTCCGGCAGGCAGTCCGGTCAAGAACAGCGCGCTGACCAGCACCGGCATCGTGCCTTTCATGGAACGTTACTCCAATTCCACGCGCGAGGTGGCGCAGGACGGCCGCCGCGGCGCGTTGATGTTGAGCATCAGTATCAAGCATCCGGATTCGGAAAAGTTCATCGATGCCAAGATGGAGGAAGGCAAGGTGACGGGGGCCAACGTTTCGGTGAAGCTGACCGATGAATTCATGAAGGCGGTGGTCGAAAACAAGCCTTTCGTGCAGCAATACCCTATCGATTCCGACAAGCCTTGGTTCACCAAGGAAATCGATGCTCGCAAGTTGTGGAACAAGATTATCCATAATGCTTGGAAGTCGGCCGAACCCGGTGTGCTTTTCTGGGATACGATTATCCGCGAGTCGGTGCCGGATTGCTATGCCGACCTGGGTTTCCGGACGGTTTCGACCAATCCTTGCGGGGAGATTCCTTTGTGTCCTTACGACAGCTGCCGTTTGCTGGCACTGAACCTGTATAGTTATGTGGAAAACCCGTTCACGCCTCAGGCGCATTTCAATATGGAACTGTTCCGCAAGCATGTGCGTATTGCCCAGCGGTTCATGGACGATATCATCGACTTGGAACTGGAACATGTGGATCGGATTTTGGCCAAGGTGGAACAGGATCCCGAGACCGGGGATGTGAAGCGGACAGAAAAGGAACTTTGGCTTAAGATCAAGAACCGGAGTTCGGAAGGCCGCCGTACTGGTTTGGGCATCACGGCCGAAGGGGATATGATGGCGGCGCTCGGCTTGCGTTACGGCAGCGAGGAAGCCATTGCCTTCTCGGTGGAGGTTCATAAGAATCTTGCTTTGGCGGCTTACGCTTCATCGGTGGAAATGGCGCGCGAGCGCGGGGCTTTCCCGGTGTACGATACGGCTCGCGAGTTGCAGAATCCGTTCATTAATCGCTTGAAAGAGGCTGATCCGCAGCTTTATGAAGACATGGCCAAGTACGGCCGTCGGAATATCGCTTTGCTGACGATTGCTCCTACCGGGAGCGTAAGTATCTGTACCCAAACCACTTCGGGTATCGAACCGGCATTCTTGGTGGCTTACAAGCGCCGCCGCAAGGTGAACCCGGGCGACAAGAACGTCAAGGTGTCGTTTGTGGACGAGGTGGGGGATTCTTACGAGGAATACACGGTTTTCCATCCCAAGTTCCTGGATTGGATGCGGATCAACGGCTACAATGTGGACGATGTGAAGAATTATACCGATCAGCAGTTGCAGGAACTGGTGGCCAAGTCTCCTTATTACAAGAGCACTTCGAACGATATCGACTGGGTGAGCAAGGTGAAGTTGCAGGGCGCGGTGCAGAAATGGGTGGATCACTCCATCAGCGTGACGGTCAATGTGCCCAATAACACCAAGGAGGAACTGGTCAGCAAGATTTACCAGACGGCTTGGGAATGCGGCTGCAAGGGCATGACGATTTACCGCGATGGTTCGCGTGCCGGGGTGCTGGTCTCGACCAAGAAGAAAGAGGAAGCCGGCATTGTGGAACATAAGGCGCCTTCCCGGCCGAAGATTCTGGAAGCGGATGTGGTGCGTTTCCAGAACGATCATGAAAAATGGATTGCCGTAGTAGGTTTGTACGAGGGGCGTCCTTACGAGATTTTCACCGGCTATGCGGAAGATTTCCCGCTTCCGGCTTCGGTGACCAAGGGCTGGGTGGTCCGGGTCAAGGAAGACGAGAACACACCGGCGCGCTACGACTTCGAGTTCAAGGACAAGGATGGCTACAAGGTGCATTGGGAAGGTCTTTCCCGGACGTTCAATGCGATGTACTGGGATTATGCGATTCTGATTTCGAGCATGTTGCGTTACGGGGCTCCGCTGCCGATGATTATCGATATCATCAGCGGGCTGAAAGTGGGTTCCGACCAGATCAATACTTGGAAGAACGGGGTGGTCCGGGCTTTGAAGAAATATATCCCTGACGGGACGATTGCCGAGAAGACCAAGTGCCCTGAATGCGGGGAACCGGGATTGGTGTACAAGGAGGGGTGTTTGGTGTGTCCGTCCTGCGGTTACTCGAAATGCGGATGATTTGTGTTTTCTGGCGGCATCTACTTCGTTGCGAAAGGTTCTCCGCTCGGTCACGTACAAAAGTACGCTCCTTCGCGTTTCACCTTTCGGCGCCTCGTATCTGCTCACCATAAAAGCACAAATAGGAGATGTGGGGCTGATTTGAATATTTTGAAGACGAACAGTTTCGGAGGGAATCTGAAGCTGTTCGTCTTTTTTACGAGGCCGTCCGGGTACGGTTAGTACGATGGCCGTTCTATTTTTCGCTTGCCGATTAGTTTGTTTCTTCGTGTCGGTCGATTTATTTCTCCTCGGCCAGGTCGGTATAAGGTCTCGTATCTGCTCGCCATAAAAGCACAAAT
>JADIMZ010000023.1 GCA_017694335.1 Candidatus Pullibacteroides excrementavium | reverse complement strand
CCACCTTATGCCCCGGAATTTCCGGATAGGCTCGCCGGAGATTCTCGAACTCGGCTTCCGAAACCACCGGGTTGGTGAAAAAGCTTCCCACACTGCCCAGCTCCGCCGGATCGGGCAATTTTTCCTGCCTAAGACGCAGCACGGCCTGCGCGATTTCTTCTTGCGTGGGATTTTTCCCCACAATTTCCTGCAAACCCTTGTATTCCAAACAAGGAGCGGGTCTTTTACCCAAAGAAAGCACCACCGACCACACTAACCAGCGCCCCTGCCCTTTGAAACGGCTGGAACGATAGGCATAACCGCATTCCTCTTGAGAAATCTCCTTGAATTTCATCGTGTTCAAATCCAAGACTTCCACCCGCTCAATCACCTCCGCGATTTCCTGGCCATATGCCCCCATGTTCTGTACCACGGCTCCTCCCACCGATCCCGGAATGCCGGAAAGGTTTTCAACGCCCCACCATGCCTTATCAATCGTATACCGCACGAACTCCGACCAATTCTCCCCGGCCTGCACCCTTATTTCCGTCCTCTCCTTGAAATCGGCTTCCGTCTGGATCCCTTTGTTGGCCAGACGAATCACCAATCCCGGAAAATCACCGATAAACAACGTATTGCTTCCTCCCCCAAGCCAGAACTTGGGCAATTTCCTGTATTTCGGGTCTGCCAGCAAATCCAGCACGTCTTCCTTGCATTCCACCTCGGCATAATACCGGCTCTGCAGCTCGCAGCCCATCGTATGCAGCCCCTTCAAGGATTCGTTTTCTCTGATATTCATCTTTCCTCCTGCTTCCGGCCGGCCACCTCTCGGTCGGCGACCTGCCACGCGCATTATTTTTTCGAAACCAATTTCTCTTTCAGATACCTTCCGGTATACGATTCTTTCACCTTGACTAAACCTTCCGGAACGCCCTCATAGACAATCCGGCCTCCGGCCTCGCCGCCTTCAGGCCCCACATCGATAATCCAATCGGCCATCTTGATCACATCCAACTGATGCTCGATGACAAGCACGCTGTGCCCCCGTTCTATCAAGGCATCGAAAGCCAGCTGCAACTTATGGATATCATGGAAATGCAGGCCGGTAGTGGGTTCATCGAAGATAAACAAGGTATGTCCCCGATCCTCGGCATTGCCCCGGCTCAGGAAATACGCCAGCTTGACCCTCTGGGCTTCCCCGCCCGAAAGGCTGCTGGAAGACTGCCCCAAATGCAAGTATCCCAGCCCCACATCCTGCAAGACCTGCAACTTGTTGCGCAAGCGTTTCAACACCGCCTCCTCGGCATCGGCCGGGAAAAACTCCAAGGCCTCGTCCACGCTCATTTCCAAGACTTCCGATATATCCTTGCCGTTGTATTTCACGTCCAGCACCTCCTCCTTGAAACGCTTGCCGTGGCATTCCTCGCATTCTATGTAAAGGTCCGCCATGAACTGCATCTCCACTTTCTTGGTTCCCTCGCCCTGGCAGGATTCGCAACGCCCGCCTTCCACATTGAAGGAAAAGAAGCCCGGCGTATAAAGGCGTTTCTTGGCCAAAGGCTGGGAGGCGTACAATTCCCGGATATCGTCGTAAGCCTTGACGTACGTGACCGGATTGGAACGGCTGGAACGGCCGATCGGGTTCTGATCCACTAATTCCACCGCCTGTATCTGGCTGATATCGCCTTCCAATTTGCGGTACTTGAGGGTTTCGCCGCCTTGATAGGTGCCCAAAGCCTTCTGCAAGGCCGGATACAAGGTCTGACGGATCAGCGAGGTCTTGCCCGAACCGCTGACCCCGGTCACGACCGTTATCACGTTGAGCGGAATCCGTACCGTTACATCCTGCAAATTGTTGCGGGTCACGCCGCAAATCCGGATATAGCGAGTCCAGGCACGGCGCGAGGATGGTACCGGAATCGACATTTCCCCTCTCAGGTATTGGGCCGTCAGACTCGTGCCCTTTTCCATTAATTCCTTGGGCGTACCGGCGAACACGATTTCTCCCCCGTAACGCCCCGCATAAGGCCCCACGTCCACGATATAATCGGCCGCCATCATCATCGACTCGTCATGCTCGACCACGATGACGGTATTGCCCAAATCGCGCAGCTGCTTGACCACCTTGATCAGATGCTCGGTATCACGGGAATGCAGGCCGATGCTGGGTTCATCCAATATGTACAAGGAACCCACCAAAGCGCTGCCCAAGGAATTGGCCAGATAAATCCGCTGGCTCTCCCCGCCGGACAGGCTGGCCGAGGCCCGGTTCAGACTCAGATAGGACAAACCCACATCTTTCAGGTATTGCAGACGATTGCGTATCTCGGTCAGCATCCGGGAAGCAATCGCCCTTTCATAGGCGGTCAGCTGGATATTTTCAAAGAATGCCGAAAGCTCGTCCACCTGCATCCGTACCAGATCCGAAATGCTCTTGCCGTTGATTTTCACGTAATCGGCATCCTTGCGCAAACGGCTGCCATGGCAATCGGGGCAAAGGGTCTTGCCCCGGTAGCGCGAAGCCATGACCCGGTATTGTATCTTGTAGGAATTCTTCTCGATGAATTTGAAGCAGTCGTCGATGCCCTTGGCATACTTGCCGCCATGCCAGAGGATATCCTTCTCTTTCTGGCTCAACTCCTTGTACGGTCGATGAACCGGAAATTTCTCCTTTTCGGCATAACGGATGAACTCCTTCTTCCACTCGCTCATCTTCTCGCCCCGCCAACAGGCCACCGCATCCTCGTAAACCGACAAGGAAGGATCGGGAATCACCAAATCCTCGCTGACCCCGATGACCGTGCCTATGCCTTCGCATGTCTTGCAAGCCCCGTATGGATTATTGAAACTGAAAAAGTTGGGACTGGGCTTGACAAAACTCATCCCGTCCATCTCCAAACGGTTGGAGAACTCCAGGAAACGGGACTTTGCGCCCGATGCCGAACATTCTATATAACAGATGCCATCCCCTTCGTTGAAGGAAGTCTGCACCGAATCGAAAATACGCGAATACAATGCCCCCTGCTCTTCTTCCGGCCGGACCACCAGACGGTCCACCAGCAGGTAATAGCCCGCCAGGCTTTTAAGATCGCCTGCTTGGCTAATCTGCAGCATTTCCGAACACGAAGCGTCTTCCTTGCATACCTGGTACAGACGGCTGAAGCCCCGCTGCTCCAAAAGCCGCAAATATTCGGGAATCTTCAAGCCTTCGCGGATATGGATCGGAGCCAGAATATATACCTTGGTGCTTTCCGGAAGCTTGATCACGAAATCGGCCACATTGCTCACCGAATGCCGGCGTACTTCCCGGCCGGAAACCGGGGAATAAATCTTGCCGATACGGGCGTAAAGCAATTTGAGGTATTCGTAGATTTCCGTCACGGTTCCCACCGTGGAACGGGGATTGAAGTTTATCGTCTTCTGCTCGATGGCGATAGCCGGGGAAATGCCTTCCACGAAATCCACTTCCGGCTTGCCCATCCGCCCCAAGAACTGGCGGGCATAAGCGCTGAGGCTTTCCACATAGCGGCGCTGGCCTTCGGCATAGAGGGTGTCGAACACCAAGGATGACTTGCCCGAGCCGGAAAGACCGGTCACGACCGTCAGTTTTCCCGCCGGGAAACTCACATCCACGTTCTTGAGGTTGTTGACCCGAACGCCTTTCAATATGATCTGGCGCTGTGCCAAGGCTTCCGGAGAAGCCTCCTGCCGCGCTGCTTGTTCTTTTTTCTTTGCTGCCACTTTTTCCGGCTTTAGGTGCATCCTGCCCAAACGGCGTAGCTGCGAAAATAGCAAACCGCCCTCCCTTGCAGGCCGAGGCGCGAATTTACAAAAAAATCCCTAGCCCCGGGCCATGGCCTGTTCTTCCGGCCCTTCGAACCGTCCGGCCATCCGCCTCAGGCAATCCGGACAAAGGCATTGCCCGGGATATTGCCCGGCAACATACCGCCTTGCCTGCGAACTCAAGCGCACCTTCATGCAATCGCAACTCAAATCGTGGCGGCATTCGAATGATTTCCCGCACTTAGGACAAGTCTTTTCCATTATTTTTTCAGCACCTTCACATGATTGTGGCCGGCACGGAGCAAATAAAGCCCGGCAGGCAGATTCTCCATATCGATATAACTTGGGTGAACCGACAGCCGCAGATCGGCCACACGCCTTCCCGACAAATCGTACAATCCGGCTTCCTGCCCCGCCCCGGCATCGCCTGAGGCCAAAGAACACCAAAAACCGTCCCGGCAAGGATTGGGCCAGACATGAATTCCCGACACTGCCGCCTCTTCATTGCCGGTGGAAGGCCGCGCCAAGGGTTCTACACCGGCAAATTCGGTGGAAGTCTCCCCCACGCCTTTGTCCAACTGCTGGTTGACCGCTGTCACGACCCGCACGAAATCAATCGATTCAAGCTCCACCGGATTTCCCTCGGCATCCACCGCCCAGGATATATCCATATTGCTCAGCTCGCTGTTGTTGGGATGATTGTCGGCATAGCCCCAGCCGTAGGAATAAAGAATCCATTGGCTCGATCCGGAGGGCTTGGTTTCCCATCGGGCATTGGACGGCAGCAAGCGTCCGCTCAGCACCAAGGAATCCGAAGCCAGCCAAAGCGGGAAATACGACTCCTGAGGATGCACGTCCATACGGGCAATGCACCCGGTATCGCCCCGGCTGTCCCTCCAAGGGATATCGCCCCCGATGGAATCCGGTACGTAATAGGTTATCGTGTAGTCCGCCATGGTGGCCGTATCATCGGTCATCGAACCGGCCAGCTCGTACCAAGGGTCGTCCGGCAAGCCGTTCCCGTTCTCGTCCCGGCTCACCCAGACAATGCCCGGTTCGGCGCTGCCTCCCGGCTGTTCGGTCAGGGCCGGGGTATAGGCCGGATCGTAAAAGGCATTGCCGTAGACCTTGAAATCAGCCCCTTCTTCATTGCGCAAAGACTCCTTGAGCCTCACCGTAATCGATCCTCCGAAACCGCCCAACGAAATCAAGTAGGAGAACGGCAAGTTCTCGCACTGGGAGTTCAGATAGGCGCAAACCTGGGCGTTGTCCAAGTCTTCCACCCTCTGGCCTTCCTGCAAAAAGGGCGTATAATCCACGAACTGCCCCGGTGCAGGCCGGTATTCCACAACCTCGAAAGGCAGCACGGACTGGGCCGCCAGAAAACCCGGGCACAAAATACCGGCAAACACAAAAAGAACAGAACTACCGATCTTTTTCATTTCACGTTCTCTCCACATATCAGTTAGTATTCCTCCATATTTATAATATCGTTCCTTTTTTCAGGAAGCAGCTTCTTTCTCAAGGACCCGTTTTCCCCCAGCAACCGACCGCCTGCCCTTCCAGCGAAACCCACCCGAAACGCCCTTCAAGGCATCCGCCAAAGGGACTCCCTTTCCATCCCGGAAGCGACCGCCGTGCAAAAATAGTCCTTTTTCATTTTCAAGGAAGCAAGGGTGCCCGGTGCCGTTTTGAATTTGGAAATTCCCAGCATGCATTATCTTTGCAGCCGACTGCCGGACTGACCGGCATCGAAACAGCCTGCCAAAGGCCAGCAAAACCAAAACCATGTCCAAGAACTTAGTCATCGTAGAGTCTCCGGCCAAAGCCAAGACCATAGAGAAATTCCTCGGCAAAGACTACCATGTGCTTTCCAGCTTCGGGCACATCCGGGATTTGCCCAAAAGGAACCTCAGCATAGACATCGAACACGGGTTCACTCCCGAATACGAGATACAGCCCGACAAGAAAGCCCTGATAACCCAGCTCTCCAAAGCCGCCAAGGAAGCCGACTTCGTCTGGCTGGCCTCCGATGAGGACCGCGAAGGGGAAGCCATTGCCTGGCATTTGGACCAGGTGCTCAAATTGGACCCGGCCAAGACCAAGCGCATCGTGTTCAACGAAATCACCAAGAGCGCGATCCTCCATGCGATAGCCAATCCGCGGGATCTGGATTACGACTTGGTGGATGCCCAGCAGGCCCGGCGCGTCCTAGACCGCCTGGTCGGGTACGAAATCTCGCCTCTGCTATGGCGCAAGGTGCGGCCCAACCTCTCGGCGGGGCGTGTTCAGTCGGTAGCTGTCCGCTTGGTGGTGGAACGCGAAGAGGAAATCAAGAATTTCAAAGAGACTTCCGTCTACAAAGTGACCGCCTCTTTCGGGGATTTCACTGCCGAACTCAACACCCGTTTCAAGACCGAAGAGGAAGCAAAGGCCTTTTTGGAATCCTGCGCTTCGGCCTCGTTCACGGTATCGGCCTTGGAAGTGAAGCCGACCAAACGCTACCCGGCACCGCCTTTCACCACCTCCACCTTGCAACAGGAAGCTTCGCGCAAGCTTGGGTTCTCGGTCTCCCGGACCATGACCCTGGCCCAGCAGCTTTATGAAGAAGGGTACATCACTTATATGCGTACCGACTCGGTGAACCTCTCCACTTTCGCGCTGCAAATGGCCAAGGAACAGATTACCGAGGTATACGGAGAACGCTACAGCCATCCGCGCAACTTCAGCACCAAGACCAAAGGAGCGCAGGAAGCCCACGAAGCCATACGTCCCACCCAGATGAGCCGCACGGCCATCAACGGAGACCCCTCGGCGGCAAGGCTCTACGACCTGATCCGGAAACGCGCCATCGCCTCCCAAATGAGCGAAGCCGAAATAGAAAAGACCCAAGTGAACATCAGCGTCAGCGGCCATCAGGAATATTTCATCGCCAAAGGCGAAGTGGTGCTCTTCGACGGTTTCCTCAAAGTCTATACCGAAAGCAAGGACGACGAAGAGGACGAGAAAGACGAAAGCCGCCTGCCCGCCTTGCAACAAGGGCAAAGCTTGGAATTGCATCGCATGGGAGCCAGAGAAGTGTTCAGCCAGCACAGCCCCCGCTATTCGGAAGCCAGCTTGGTCAAGAAATTGGAGGAACTGGGCATTGGCCGGCCTTCCACCTACGCCCCGACCATCTCCACGATCATCAAACGGGAATACGTGGCCAAGGAAGACCGTCCCGGCCATATCCGCCCTTACACCGCCTTGGAACTCAAGGACGGCAAGGTGGAGACACGCCATCTGCAGGAGAATACCGGCGCGGAAAAAGCCAAGCTCTTCCCTACCGACATTGGCATCTTAGTCAACCAGTTCCTGGTAAAATACTTCGCCCCCATCATGGATTACGGTTTCACCGCCGATGTGGAAAAACAGTTCGACGAAATCGCCCAGGGGGAAGTGAAATGGAACAAGATGATTGCCGACTTCTACAAGCCTTTCCATAAACAAGTGGAAGACACCGCCGAACACTCGGAGAAAGTGAGCGGGGAACGCTTGCTTGGCGTGGATCCGGCTAGCGGCAAGAAAGTTTATGTGAAACTGGGGCGTTTCGGTCCGATGGTCCAGAAAGGCGATGCCCAAGACGAGGAGAAACCGGCCTTCGCGAGCCTGAAGAAAGGCATGTCGATGGAAGAAATCAGCCTGGAACAGGCCTTGGAGCTTTTCAAGCTGCCTCGCGTAGTCGGCACTTAC
>JADIMZ010000022.1 GCA_017694335.1 Candidatus Pullibacteroides excrementavium | reverse complement strand
GAATATGGCCGAGGCGATGGGGCTTCGGCGACAGCCAATTTTCGATGATAGTCAAAAATAGTGAAAGTCGAGCGCCATGCAAAAAGAGCTTGCTCGATTTTGCAGACGGAAGGGGTCGTGCGAAGCCAAGCTTCGGCAAAGTCCCCGTTAAAGAAATTTGATTTGAAAAAGGCATTCCGAATCATCCGCAAGATACTGCTCAGCCTTCTGCTGGCTGTCATTCTTCTCCTGCTTCTGGCGGGCGGCTTGGTTCATGTCCCGTTCGTCCAGAAATTCCTGGCCGACAAAGCCTCCGTATACCTGAGCGAATACATGGAATGCGAAGTAAGCGTCACCAACGCGGAAATCGATTTCCTGGATCTTACCGCCACATTGCGGGGCATCCAAATCTTGGACAAGCGCAAGAATCCCACGGTCTATATCGAATACGCCCAAGCCATACTGCAATCCTTCAATTCCAAGAAAATCGCCTTGGCCTCGGCACATCTGAGAAACCCGCAAATCATCATCCGACGCTACGAAGGAGATACCCAATCCGACTTCAAACGGGTCATAAGCAAAATCGCCGCCCGGCCCAAGAAAGATACCGCCTTGCGCAAAGCCTTCATCATGGACCGAATCCGTATAGACAACGGAACCTTTTATTACGATGCCGAAGATTTTGCAGGCAAACCGACAGGCCAGACCGATTTCAAGCATATCGCCCTTTCGGGAGTAGAAGTGAATGCCCGCAATTTCTATACCCGCTGCGGACGGGTAATGGCCCAGATCGACCATCTGGAAGCCTGGGAAAAATCGGAAGTGCTCATAACCGATTTCGCTTCACGCATATACGTGGACAAAGGCCGGTTGCATTTCATGGGAACCCGAATCCAGACACCGGAAAGCAATCTCAGGCTGGATTTGAATCTCAGGGCAGAAGACTGGAAATGTTTCGCTGATTTCATCCATAAAGTCAATATAAACGGAACCATACAAAGCCCCTCCCGACTGGCGATAGCCGACCTGGCCCATTTCGTACCCTCGGTCAAAGGCCTGTCAGCCACAGCCCGATTATCCGGAAAAGTACGAGGCCCGGTAGATAACTTGCAACTCACCCATTGGAAGATGGCCGCCGGGGACTCGATCCAACTTGAAGGCGATTTCAGCCTGAAAGGGCTGCCAGACATGCAGAATGGACGGATTGACGTGAAAATCAAAAAGCTGCACCTAAACAGACCCGACCTAGACAGTATCGGGATATTCCAAGCCTTCGGCATCCGGCTCCCCAAACCTCTTCAAGAACTGAATTCCGCTTCACTGCAAGGCTCCTTCTCCGGGCAAGGCAACCTCGACAGATTCATAGCCGACCTTTACTTGGACACCGACCTTGGCAAGCTGCATTTCCAAAATACCGCCACCGACACCTCCAACGGAGAAGTCTTCATGAACGGCCAATTACAAGCCGAAAACATAGACATGGGGCGTCTGCTTCACAAACGCGACCTGTTCGGGCACATGGACCTGCAAACCTCCTTTTCGATGATGGGCAGGAAATTGAAAGACATGACATACAATGTGGACGGGATAATCATCAACATGGAAATAGACAAAGACATGGTAGCCCCGCTGAATTTCGACCTCGTGTTCGCCCGGAATTTCTTTGCCGGGGAAATGGCATGCCATGACCCCGAACTGGATTTCAGGCTCGATGGGATCATGGACTTCCGGTCCGATACTTCCCGCACACGTTACTTGCTCGATTTACGGAACATAGACCTGAGCCCATTGCATCTGATGGACGATACCGGATTCTTTGCGATCCAGACCCGATTGGATGTAAACCATATCGGCAACAAAGTGTTCGACATCTATGGCAATATCCGACTGGATGACACCCGTATCACAAGATTGGGCAAGCAATTCCATCTGGACAGCCTGCGCCTGGATATCAGGCAAGCCGACTCCGGCATCAAAGAAATATCGGTCCGTTCCGACCTCCTGTTCATGGATGCGCAAGGACGATGGGACTGGAAAAACATCAGCGAGGAGACCCAGCGTTATATCACCTACTATTTCCCGCATGCTTTCGACAGCCTGCCACCCCGGGACAGCCTGCAATACCCCCCCATGTTCCAGCTCGACATGCACCTTTCCAACCCGGACTCCTTGCTCGATGTCTTTTTCCCTGCCTGGAGAATGCCCTTGGGAATGGATATGGATTTGAGTTACAATGCCCGAACCAAACACTCCGGCCTGAACCTGAATCTGCCGTATATCCAGAACGGCAGCATAGCCTTGATGAGGAACAAGCTGGAATTACAATCCGATACAAACCATATCAATTTGGATATCAAGACAAAAGACCTATACTTAGATGACAGTCTCCGTTTCAAGGATTTTCTGGTTTCCTTGCAAAAAAAAGAACTAGATATCCTCTCCTATACCATAGAATGGGAAAAAGATTCGGCAAAAATTTCCCAGCAGACTGCCTCCTTGCAGGGAATTGTCCAATTCCTCTCCCAACGGATGATACGTATCAACCTGCAGGATTTCGCTTTGCAGACAGGCAACACGCTGTGGCGGAATTACCCTGCAGGGAACATCCTTATCAGCCGAGATTCCCTGATATTCGACAGCGTAGGAATGTATTCGCCCCAATCCCTTGACGGAATCCTGATAAAAGGGAATCTGTCCCATAATCCGGCCTCCTCCTTTCGGGTGGATTTTTCCAATTTCAACTTTTCCTACCTCGATTTCCTGCTGCGCAAATTCAAAATGGACATTGACGCCCAAATCAACGGTTACGCTGAAATCAAGGACTTTTACGGACTCTTCCATCTGAATTCCAAGCTAAAGATGGACCATCTGCATATCAACCAGACTTCTTATGGATGGGGAGAGCTTTCGCTGGACTTCAACCGGGAAAATGCCGTCAAAGCCGAGTTCCGGATACTGGAACGGGAAGCGAACAGCCCGGATGCACGCACGTCTCTGATTATGAACGGGACATACAGGCCCCGAAAAGGCAAACGCCTGGCCGTGGACGGCAGAATCTCGAACTTGCCGGTCTCATTCTTAAACGGATTCTTCGCTTCGTTCGCAGAAGACATGGACGGAAAGCTGAATGGGGCTTTCCGCATCGGCGGAACGCTCTCCAAGCCCGTATTCGATGCCCGTTTCTTTACCGACACGCTGGCTTTCACCGTGTCCGCTTTAGAAAGCCATTATGTTTTCAACGATTTGGATTTCTCGTTGGATTCCAAAGGCATCGACTTTAAATCCGGACGTTTCAAAGACCCTCTATTCAATACAGAAGGGAATCTGCAGGGCAGCATAGACTACGACAATTTCAAGAACATCCGCCTGAACCTCGGCTTGAACTTCAACAATCTCCTGGCCATGAACACGACCCGAAAACCGGGATCGCTGTTCTGGGGAACCGTTTTCGGGTCCGGTACATTGAACATTACAGGCCCTGTATCCGACCTGAACATGCTCTTGAACGCTCAAGTGGAGGACAATTCCGATATCTCTTTCGATTTCTCCTCCTCTGCCGGAGGCAATGGCTCTAACTTCATCACATTCGTAGAAAAAAGTCAGGAAGAAGAAGGAATAACTTCTTTGGAAAGCCTCTATGCACGCAATCGTGTCCGCTTCGAACGCAAGGGACGTCTCACACTGGACCTGAACCTGAACGTCACACCGGGCCTGACCGTCAACGTGGGTTTGCACAACACCTCCATGACGGGGAATCTGATGGCGACCGGCAACGGCCTTCTCCGCTTGTACATGCCGGGAAGGAATCCTCAGCTTTTCGGCACCTATACCATAGATGGCGGGGAATTCGATTTTTCGATGGTAAACCTGATTAACCGGAAATTCATTCTGGAAGAAGGCGGAACCATTTCCTGGATTGGACCGATGGCCGATGCCAGAGTCAATATCCGAGCCGACTACCAGACCAAAGCCAGCCTGTACCCGGTCCTGGCTTCCCTGGGTGTCAGCGAAGAAGACGCCCAACAACTCAAACAGAACGCCACCGTCAAAAGCATCATTGTCCTTTCCGGGAACCTGACAAACCCGGATATCGGATTCGATATCGACCTTGCCAACACCGACGAGGACACCAAAGACCGCTTCTTTTCTGTCATCAAGAAAGACGACGAGGACGAAATGCTGCGCCAGACCTTCTCCCTGCTGATGTTCAACAATTTCATGGCTGTGGAAGGTTCGTCTGCCAATTCAGCAGGCAGCGCTGCGCTATCTTCATCTTCTGAATTCATTTTCAGCCAATTCAACAACTTCCTATCTCAATTCGGCAGCGATTTCAATGTCGGCGTCAACTACAAACCAGGCGATGTCAACACCAATTCGGAATGGCAAGTATCCATGTCCGGGCAGCTATTCGACGACCGTTTGGTCATCAACGGCAACCTTGGCGTATCGGACCGGGGAAGCAATGCCGGAGCAAACACCGTGGTAGGCGATGTGGATGTGGAATGGAAGTTCACGGAGGAACTGCGCCTGCGGGGCTTCAATCATTCCAATGACCAGGACCTGACCAAACCGGCCAACTCCTACACGCAAGGTGTCGGCATCGTATTCCGAAGGAATTTCGACAACCTGCATGAATTCCTGCACGGCACCAAACCGCGCCGCACCAAAGCCGAACGGCAGAACGAACGCAGGAAAAACAAGGAAATCCGCCAATTGAAACGGGAACAGAAACAGCAATAAGCCTGTTTGCACAAATCGTTTTTTTACTATCTTTGACCATCGTCGAAGATAGGATGCTAACATGAAACGCATGCACTTTCACTTGAAATACCTGATATGCACACTTGCCGGCCTATGCCTCCTCTTCACCTTGGCATCATCCGGCCGAGCACAAAGCATGTCAGACCCGTATCAATCTAAAAATCAATCCGTATTATCATCAGGCCCCAGCCTCAAAATAGGCGTGAGCCAGGACGGCATCTACCGCATCCGTTACGAGGACCTGGTATCCCAAGGGCTCCTGAATCAAGCCGAACCCAGCAGCCGCATCAACCTTTACGGCAACAAAGCGGGAATGCTGCCCTTCTTCAATACCCCGGATATCCCGGATGATCTCAGCCCATTGCCCATCCTGATGCAGGATGGAGGCGATGGCATGTTCGGGCCAGGCGACTATTTCCTTTTCTTTGGCCAGTCGCCCCATGTCTGGACTTACGACTCCTCGTACGGATTCCTTCACCAGACCAATTACTACAGCGATACCACTTATTACTTCGTATCTGCGCATTCCGAATCGGCTATCCGGGTCGGTTCCACGTCCAATGCGTCCCAAAGCGACCTACGAATCTCTACTTCCATCGAACATGTCCATCACGAAAGCGACCTCAGCAATATATGTAACGGGAGCGTGCATTGGATGGGCGAACGGTTCTCGTCCTCCGGGCAAAGCCAGACTGTCACACTCTCCACTCCGAATCCCGCCAACACTCATCGGAACAATGCGAAAATCCTAATCCAAAC
Source organism: Candidatus Pullibacteroides excrementavium (assembly GCA_017694335.1). Taxonomy (GTDB): domain Bacteria; phylum Bacteroidota; class Bacteroidia; order Bacteroidales; family P3; genus Pullibacteroides; species Pullibacteroides excrementavium. Next base: position 7,260 of record JADIMZ010000022.1, on the reverse strand, counting down.
GGCCGCTCAAACCAACAATGGTACTGCCTCCTTCACAATCGACGCGGCAGGTACCTCCATGAAAATAAGCCATACCCGGGCTACCGGTTCCAATGAATCCTCCCTATGCACCGATATGCAAAGCATCCAACGGGAACTGTCCGTCTCGTCCAGTCAGCTCCCGTTGTCATTCAGTTTCCAGAAAAGCCAAGCAGCAGGAAACGGATTCATCGACTTCATCAGCCTCTCGTACGAAAGACAGCTCTCCGTCCAGAATCAAGCCTTGTTTTTCCGGAACCCGGAGGCTTTAAACCGGAAGGCATCGTTCAGCCTACAAGCCGGGGAGGGTCTCATAGTGTGGGATATCACCAATGTCTACCATATTCAGGAATTCCCTTTGACAAGGAACGGCAATTCGTATTCCTTCACGGCCCCGGCCGACTCCATCCTGCACGAATACGCGGCCTTTTACCCGAACAACGCTCAAAGCCCCTCGTTCGCAGGCCTGCAAAGCGCACAGAACCTTCACGGGGCTGCCAATATAGACTACATTCTCGTCACGCATCCTGTTTTCCTGGAATATGCCAAACAGATTGCCGATATGCACCGGGAGAGGAACGGCTATTCGGTATTAGTGGCCACCACGGACCAAGTCTACAACGAATTTTCTTCCGGTTCCAAAGACCCTTCAGCTATCCGCATGCTTGCCAAACATTTATGGGACAAATCCGACTCCCTGCATAGACCCCGTTATCTGCTACTGTTCGGAGCAGCTTCCTACGATTACAAGGGAACGCTCGGCCAGCTTACCGATTTTGTTCCCACCTTCGAATCCTTCTTCAACTTACAGGAAGGCGGGGGAACTCCCGTAGAAGACAATTTTGCCTACCTGGAAGACCTTGAAGGATTCTCTCCTGCCGAAAGCAATGGCAGAGGAAGCATGGATATAGCCGTAGGCAGGCTTCCTGTCCGGAATTCGTCCGATGCAGAAGCCGTTGTCGAAAAAATCGACATCTATTCCCATCCGGAATACCTTTACGACTCCCGGAACCCTAACCTGCCGGGCAACTTCGGGGATTGGAGGAACGAAATCGCCTTCGTATCGGACGACGGCTTCGAGTCTAGACTGGAAACATCCATCCTGCGCAATGACTGGCCATCGACAATGATTCCCGAGTTCCATGTCAACAAGTTGTATTCGGATGCTTACGAACGCACCACATCGTCCACGTCCAACCGGGTCCCCGGACTGGAAAGCAATATCCGCACCTCCATCGAAGAAGGCAGCCTTTTCATTGGCTATTACGGGCACAGCGGATGGGATGCCTGGTCCGATGAAAGGATACTTTCCATCGACATCATCAACCAGCTCAACGAAAGCTACTCTTTCCCCATCATGTCTTCCTCCTCCTGCACCTTCGGGTATTTCGACTATATAAACAGGCCGTCCGCAGCCGAATTGCTGGTGCTCCGTCCCCATAGCGGCGCCATTGCCATCCTCACCACGACGCGCACAGCCAATACCGGATCCATCGAAGACATCATTCAGGCGTTCGTCCAAAAATTAACCGACAAATCCTCTGGAAAAGTCTCTACCATCGGGGATGCTTACCTGTATGGGAAAAAACACCATGCAAGCGCCGTATACAAATTTGTCTTGCTGGGAGATCCCGGACTAAAGGCGGCTATTCCCCAATACACCGTACAGACCCTTCGAATCAATGGCCAAGACATTGCATCTTCCGAACCCGACACGCTTAAAGCCCTCTCTCCCATTACGATAGAAGGTATCATCACAGACAATCAAGGACAGCTTCTTGACAACTTCAATGGAACGCTGATTACCAAAATCTACGACAAAAAGACCACCGAAACCACCTTGGGGAACTATAATCCCCAAGATAGGAGGCAAAACGAGAAAGTTTCTTACCAGACACAAAACAGCCTCCTGTTCCAAGGATATTCAGAAGTGGAAGACGGACGTTTCAGCGTCAGTTTCATCGTGCCCAAGGATATCCAGTACAATTACGGGAACGGGAAAATTGAATATTACGCCTATTCCAATACGACAGATGCCAACGGTTGCTTCGAGGATATCGTGGTGGGAGGCTTCAACTCCGAGGCCATCCTGGACACCATGCCGCCGGTAGTGGATTTATATATCAACAAAAACAATTATATCACAGGCACGGTAGGGGAATCTCCTTACTTGTATGCAGAAATCAGCGACCATTTCGGCATCAACACCACAGGAACCGGCATCGGCCACAACATGACACTGGTCATCGACGAAGACTTCTCCAATCCGATTGTAGTCAACAATCTGTTCCGCTATAATCCAGGCAGCTATACCGAAGGGACTTTGAGCTATCCGCTGAACCTAGAACGCGGTGAGCATACAGCACAACTCAAAGTATGGAATATCAATAACATATCAACAACAGAATCCATTACTTTCCGCATTGGAGAATCCGATGAACCGGAGATTTTTGAAATCCGCGCCGTCCCGAATCCCGCCAGAAACGACTATGTGGACATCTATTTCAATCATAACGGATATGGCGGCGGCATCGAACGTTGCGAAGTGAACATCTTCAACCTGCAAGGCCTGCGAGTGACCCGTTTCGATTACGAGGTTGGAGACATTTCAGGCTACTCCATCGGCCCTATCCGCTGGGACATGACCCGAAGCAATGGCGGAGGCCTCCAATCCGGAATGTATATCGCCCATATCCGGGCACATCATGCGGACGGCAGTATCAGCCACAAGACGGTCAAGATCATCATCGTAAGATAGCCCTGCAGCGAAGAGACCCGCGCATAATAACTCGGAAAATCATAAAACCCGCCCCAGAAGGGTAGCAGGAGTGCAGTCCAGCACTTCCGCCATGGCGTAATCGCCCACTTGGTAGCGGAAACTGCCATCGGGAAGCGCAGGATTGTCGAAAACAATGACCTTGTTCTGCGAGTTGCGTCCGAAATATTGCGCCTTGTTCTTCTTGGATTCGCCTTCCACTAAAATCTCGAAACGCTTGCCCACATCCCGTTTGTTGCTCTCATGCGACAAGCTTTGTTGGAGATTGATGATTTCGTTGAGGCGACGGAGCTTGACTTCTTCAGGTATGTCATCCGGATAGTGCCGGGACGCGAAAGTGCCGGGGCGTTCGGAATACTTGAACATGAACGCGAAATCGTAACCGACCTCCTCCATCAGGCTCAATGTCTGCTTATGGTCCTCTTCGGTCTCGCCGCAAAAGCCGGCAATGATATCGGTCGAAATCCCGCAATCCGGCATCGCCTTGCGGATGGCACGGATCCTGTCCAGATACCATTCCCTGTCGTACTTCCGGTTCATCTTCTTGAGCATGACAGAGCTTCCCGACTGCACCGGCAAATGAATCGAGCGGCAGATATTAGGGTATGCCGCCATCACGGCAATCAGTTCGTCCGAAAGATCCTTGGGATGGGAGGTAGAAAAACGTATCCGTAACAAAGGGCTGACAGAGGCCACCCTCCGCATCAATTCGGCAAAATTGACATCGCCGTCCTTGTACGAATTGACGTTTTGCCCCAAAAGCGTCACTTCCTTGTAACCCTGTTCTACCAAAGACCTTGCTTCATTCACAATCGTAGCGGCATCGCGGCTCCTCTCCTTGCCCCGGGTGTAAGGCACCACGCAATAGGAGCAGTAATTCTGGCATCCCCGCATAATCGAGATGAAGGCCGATATCCGATTGGTCCCCAAGCGTACCGGCAGAATATCTTCGTAAGTCTCATCCTCGGACAACAAAGTATCGATGCCTTTCTGCCCGGCTTCCACCTGGCTCAAAAGACGCGGCAGGCTGCGGTAGGCATCCGGCCCGACCACCAAATCGATGTCCAAATCCGAATCGAGCAACTGCTCTTTGAGGCGTTCGGCCATGCAGCCCACCAAACCCAATTTCATTCCGAGCCGCTTTTTCTTGAGCGCGGCAAATTCTTTGAGACGATTGAAAACCCTCTGCTCGGCATGATCGCGAATCGAACAGGTATTGACCAGAATGAGGTCGGCCTGCGCGTAATCCTGCGTAGTATCGTACTGATCTTTCAAAATGGATACCAGAATCTCGGAATCGGCAAAATTCATCTGGCAGCCGTAGGTTTCTATAAAAAGAAGTGGTTTCATGACGTTCTATTACGAAGAGAGCGGGATAAATCCCGCTCTCTTGTTTTACATCGCGTTGTTTTCAGCTTTGGTTTGCAGCTGCTGGATGTAAATGGCCTTTAGTTTGCGTTCCCGGGCTACAACGGAGGGCTTGGTGAACTTCTGACGGTTTCTCAATTCCCTTACCACGCCTGTTTTCTCAAATTTTCTCTTGAGTTTCTTCAAGGCGCGTTCAATGTTTTCGCCTTCTTTTACAGGAACAATAATCATACTAAATACCTTTTCCTTTCTTAAAGGGTTAATAATAATTGAATTACCGACACGCATCAAGTCTCCCTGACACGCATCGAGGCCACAAAAATAATTTTTTTTTTGCAATTCCGAAATTTTAGAGTAATTTTGCACTCCTGTTTGGCAGGAAAATGGTCTCGTGGCCGAGAGGTTAGGCACTGGTCTGCAAAACCACTTACAGCAGTTCGAATCTGCTCGAGACCTCAGTCGAAAGTTGTCCGACAAGTTTCCCAGCGTTGAAATCGCCGCACCACGGTTTTTTCAACGCTTTTTTTATACCCAGTCACTCCCGGGAAATCCCTCACGGCATCGAACGTCGCCCCTCCCGGCCTCCCGGTACAAAACCAACAACATGAAAAGAACTCTTCTACTCGTCCTCGTCATTGCCATCTTCAATCCGTGCATCGCCTCCTCGCTTCGAGGCGCTTCGCCCGTAACGGAAGGAAGAGCGCCCATTCCTTTCCTCGACACCCTCTTCCAAGAACGGACCGAAATCGTATTCCAGTTCATCGAAACCGACCCGGTTCAAATCGGGGCCATAAGCCGCATGGTATCCATCGACCGGAAGCAGGACAGCTTGTTCACCGCATACGCCAACCGTCAAGAGATGGCGGCCTTTTTGCAATCCGGACACAGGATTCATTCCATTCTGGCATCGCCCGCCGAGATGGCAAGACAGCGAAAATCCATCTCCATGGCCCAAACCATGGAAGAAATGGCGGAATGGAACCGATATCCCACCTACCCGTTATATATAGAAATGATGCAGTCCTTCGCGCAAGAGCATCCGGACATCTGCCGCTTGGACACCATCGGGTTCTCGGTAAAAGGCCGGCTCCTCCTCTGCCTCAAGATTTCGGACAACGCGCATCAGGAGGAGCCTGAACCGAGCTTTTTCTATTCCTCCTCCATCCACGGGGACGAACTGACGGGCTATGTGCTGATGCTCAGGCTTGCCGATTACCTGCTGCGCAATTACGGTCCGGACGAGGAGGCCACCCGTCTAGTGGACGAGATGCAAATCTACATCAATCCTCTCTCCAACCCGGATGGAGCTTACGCGATTTCGGACAATGATGTTTCGGGTGCTACCCGTTATAATGCCAATTACGAAGATTTGAACCGCAATTACCCGGATTTCTGGAGTAGCGACCCTGCCAGAATCGAGAAGGAAAACCTGGCCATGATCGATTACGTGGATGTCCACGATTTCGTGATGGCGGTCAACGTTCACGGAGGAGCCGACGTGCTGAACTATCCTTGGGACGGCTTCCGTTCTTCCCAAAAGAAACATGCCGATGCCAATTGGTGGAAAGCGATATGCGCTCGTTACGTGGACTCCTGCCGCTTGGTGGATACGGATTCCTACCGGGACGTAAACCGCCGGGGTTATATCCACGGAGGAGACTGGTACGTGGTCCACAACGGCCGTCAAGACTACTTCAATGTATACAACCACGTACGGGAACTGACCTTGGAAATTTCCGTGACCAAGCTGCCCGATGCGTCCCGGCTTCCGGACTTCTGGAATACCAACTGGAGGTCGCTTCTCAATTACATAAAAGAAGCCAGATACGGCATAAGAGGCATCGTTTCCGATTCGGTTTCGGGCGACCCCATCCGCGCCCTTGTCTGCGTGCAGGGGCATGACAAGGACAGTTCGCAGATTTACAGCTCGGCCATCCACGGGGCTTACTTCCGCCCCATCGAAGCCGGAATTTACGATTTGCAGTTCTCCGCACCTGGATACCGAACAAAAACCATCCGGAATGTGGAAGCCGTCGACTTCTCCTACACCCTGCGGAATGTGTTGCTGCTTCCGGACACCTGCCAGATTATCCCCGACACGCTTCCATCGGACACCACGGCCAACGAAACGCTGCAACAAGCCATCCAAAGCCATGGACTCTCTGCCCGTCTTTACCCTAACCCGGTTTCCGGCACGCTTCATATAGAGGCCGATGAACCTGTTTCCTTGCAAGCCGTCTATCGAGCCGCCGATGGAAGAAGGGTACTGGCTCCCCGCATACGGAATTTCCAAAGATCACACCGCTTGGACGTAAGCATCCTGCCTTCCGGCGTCTACCTTTTAGAAATTGAAAACGAAAACGGGTCGAGGGAAAGTCTCCGCTTTGTCAATCAATAAGCTCGTGTTTCTGCTCAAGGCGAAAAACACAATCGCTTGCCCGCCATGAAAACCCTCCTATGGCGCACACTCCGCCAAAGCTCAGGCAAGGATGGCCTGCAGGTTAGACACGAAAAGCCTTACCGACATGGCTAGCAAGATAACCCCGAAAAAACGCCGGGAGACATAAATGCCATTGGGTCCTATCAGTTTCGCGACCCAATGAATCTTGGCCAGGACAAAATAAACCAAGGCCATATTGAGTACAATGGCCACGATGATGTTCTCCACATGGCAATCCGCCCGCAAGGACAATGCCGTAGTCAAAGTCCCCGGCCCTGCCACCAAGGGAAACACGACTGGAATCAAGGTCGCTTGCCGCCCTTCCATGCCATCGTTCCGGAACAGTTCCACATTGAACGTCATCTCTACCGCCAAGGCGAACAAGACAAGGCTTCCGGCTATCGCGAAAGAAGGGATATCTGTATTGAACAACCGCAACAAAGCTTCCCCGGCAAACAGAAAGACAACCAAGATGGCCAATGAGATAAACGCCGCCTTGCCAGCCTGCACTTTCTTCCCTTGGCTATTCAAGTCTACCACAACCGGGATGGACCCCGTAATGTCAATGACGGCGAACAACACCATGAATGCCGTCAGAATCTGCTGCAAATCGAAATGAAGTTCCATGTTTCACTATTTTTAGACACGTCCTATGAAT
>JADIMZ010000021.1 GCA_017694335.1 Candidatus Pullibacteroides excrementavium | reverse complement strand
CGTCCGGCCAATCCGGAATCGAACCCAGAAGTAAAGGAATACCCCAAGAACCATCCCGACGTGGTGGACAAGAAGATGGTCGGGCTGTTGCAGCTGATCCGCTTCGCATACGTGGAAGAGGTGGACATGGCCCCGATAGTGGAAAAGGGGATGGTCACGATGCTGGAGGAACTGGATCCCCATTCGGCCTATATCTCGGCCAAGGATTTGCAGAAAATGAACGAGCCCTTGGTAGGCAACTTCGACGGCATCGGGGTCTCGTTCCAGCCCAACAACGACAGCATTGTGATTATCGAGGTGATAGCCGACGGGCCTTCGTCCAAGGTGGGCTTGCTGGCCGGGGACAAGATTGTGACGATAGACACAATGAGCGCCACCGGCAAGAACGCCAACCGGGATTTCGTATTCAAGCATCTGCGAGGCAAGAAAGGCACCAAGGTGAATGTGGGCATCAAGCGTCAAGGCGAGCCGGAAATTCTGCATTTCGAGATAATCCGCGACAAGATACCTCTCAACAGCGTCAATACTTATTTCATGATCGACAAGGAAAACGGCTATATCATGCTGACGCGCTTTGCCCGTACCAGCGTGGAGGAGGTGCGCGATGCCTTGAAAGACCTCAAAGCTCAGGGAATGAAGAACCTGATTTTAGACTTGCGGGGCAATTCGGGAGGCTATCTGGATGTGGCGGTGGATCTGGCCGACGAGTTCCTGCCCAAGGACGAGCTGGTCGTCTATATGGAAGGCAAGGCACAGCCCAAGGAGTCGTTTTATGCCACCAAGGACGGTTTCTTCACCAAAGGCCGCGTGGTGGTGATGGTGGACGAAGGTTCGGCATCGGCTTCCGAGATTCTTTCCGGGGCTTTGCAGGATTGGGACAGGGCTATCATAGTGGGGCGGCGAACCTTTGGCAAGGGCTTGGTGCAGAGACCCTTCGGGCTTTCGGACGGATCCAATGTCCGCTTGACGATAGCCCGTTACTACACGCCTTCGGGGCGTTGCATCCAGAAGCCTTACGAGGACGGCATGGAAGCCTATTATAAGGATATCATGAATCGTTACCGTCATGGGGAAATGCTCAATCCGGATTCGATCAACCTGCCGGATTCCTTGCGTTACCAGACGGCCGGGGGACGGGTTGTCTACGGGGGCGGCGGCATCATGCCCGATGTGTTCGTGGCGGTCGATACCCAGCGGGCCAGCGACTATTATGTGGCTTTGCGGGCCAAGAACCTGATGAACCGCTTTGTCCTGGATCGTCTGGACGGCCAGCGGGAACAATATTTGGCGGAATATCCCGATTTTGAGCATTTTTACGAGAATTTCCGGATGGACGAGGCTTTCATACGGGAATTTTACGATTACGCGGCCGAACACGGGGTTCCCTATACGAATTTCAAGGAGGCCCAGGCGGGCAAGTTCTTGCAGGAGCTGATCAAGGCCATGCAGTCGGATTCGGCTTTGGACAAGGCGGTATCGTATGAGGATTATATGTCGAGGGTACTTTGGGCGCAGGATAGCATGCAGTCGTATTTGATGGAAAAGGCCAGGGCGGAGGATGCCCGGCAGAAAGCCTATGCGGCGAAGTCGGACAAGTTCTTGCGGGCGCAGCTCAAGGCCATGTTCGCCAATAATCTTTATGGGTCGGAATACTATTACCAAGTGACCAAGGATGTGGACGATGCCTTTGCCCGTGCGTTGGAAGTGCTGAAGGATAAGAGGCTGTTCAATGAACTCGGCATCCGGTAAGGGCGCGTGATAACGGGCAATCTACTTTGTTGCGAGCCTTGTCCTGCGACTCACGCCGCGTATCTTGCCCGTTCTGACGCGCCCTTGGAGTAGGTGCGAATGGGAATGACCGCTCTGTTTTTGTGGATGTCGAGGCAAGTTCCCTGCGAAAGGGGACGGCTTTATATCGCTTGTTTTTAAAAAATTTTATTGATTCAGATGGAAGATACAGGATGGACGGATAGGACGGCCTTGCTGCTGGGCGATGCCAATATGGAAAAGTTGCGCTCGGCCTCGGTCTTGGTGATGGGCTTGGGCGGCGTGGGAGCTTATGCGGCCGAGATGCTGGTTCGAGCCGGGATAGGGAAGATATGCATCGTGGACGGGGACGAGGTGAGCTTGACGAACCTGAACCGTCAGCTGCCAGCTTTGCATTCCACCTTGGGGCAGTCCAAAGCCGAGATTCTGAAAGCCCGTTTCCTGGATATCAATCCGGAATTGGAGATAGAGGCGATGGGCGAATATGTCAAGGATCAGCGGATGGTGGAGATTCTGGAAAGCCGGCCTTTCGACTACGTGGTGGATGCGATAGACACGCTTTCGCCCAAGATCTACCTGCTCTACCATTGCGTGAAGCGGAAGATGCGGGTGGTGAGCGCGATGGGGTCGGGCGGCAAGGCGGATCCTTTGCAATTGAAAATCTGCGATATCTCCCAAACTTACCATTGCGCTTTGGCGGACGCCTTGCGCAAACGTCTGCATAAATTGAATATCTATACCGGCATTCAAGCGGTCTTTTCGCCCGAGCCGGTGCCGGCCCATGCGGTTCGCAAGACTTTCGGGGAACGCAACAAGAAGTCGATGGTGGGCACGGTTTCCTATATGCCGCCTTTGGTGGGCTGTCTCTGCGCTTCGGTGGTAATCCGGGAGCTGTGCGGGGAGAGGGTCGTGTCGGATTTGCCGGTGCCGCTTTCGGTCCGCCGCAAGATCGCCGAAGCGGAAAAATTTCCCATAGCGGAAATCGGCGATGGGGCGAGGCCTTTGAAAAGCGGGTCTCCGGATTCGATGTCCGATTGATTATAGGCTTCGTTGCCGTTTGTTCCCGCCTGGGGGCGGGTCGGCTTGCCTGCGGACCGGCAAAGAAAAAAGGGCTTTTTGTAACAGCCTATCGAAAAATGATGTAACTTTGTCCCTGTTTTCCGGTGGGGCAAGGCAGAAGGGTCTATGGAAAACATTTGGAATTGAATAAAATAAATAATCATAACTTAAAACTTACTGCCATGGACGTAAAAAAAATCTTGGCTGATCTGAAGGAAAAACATCCTGACGAACCTTTGTTCCTCCAAGCTGTAGAGGAAGTGTTGTATTCCATCAAGGATTATGTGGAAGCACATCCCAAGTATGAACAACACAAGATTATCGAACGTATGGTTGAACCGGACCGTATCTTCACTTTCCGTGTAGAATGGGTTGACGACAAGGGCGAAATCCAAGTCAACACCGGTTACCGTGTACAATTCAACAACGCGATTGGACCTTACAAAGGCGGTCTGCGTTTCCACCCCTCCGTACGTTTGGATACCCTCAAGTTCCTGGGCTTCGAACAGACATTCAAGAACAGCTTGACCACATTGCCTATGGGCGGTGGCAAGGGTGGTTCCGACTTCAACGCAAAAGGTCGTTCCGACAATGAAATCATGCGTTTCTGCCAGGCTTTCATGATGGAACTCCAGAAATACATCGGACCTGAAACCGACGTTCCCGCTGGCGATATAGGTGTTGGCGGCCGCGAAATCGGTTACATGTACGGCATGTACAAGAAACTGCGTCGTGAAAACACCGGCGTTCTGACCGGCAAGGGTGCTGGCTGGGGTGGTTCCATCCTGCGTCCCGAAGCTACCGGTTTCGGTGCTGTTTACTTCGTAGAACACATGCTGAAGGCTCACAACATGGACATCAAGGGCAAGACCGTAGCCATCTCCGGTTTCGGTAATGTGGCTTGGGGTGCTGTTACTAAAGCTACCCAGCTGGGTGCCAAGGTTGTGACCATTTCCGGTCCTGACGGTTATGTTTACGATCCGGAAGGCTTCAACCAGGAAAAGATCAACTACATGTTGGAACTGCGTGCCAGCAACAACGACGTTGTGGCTCCTTTCGCCGACAAGTTCAAGAGCGCTACTTTCTTCGCTGGCAAGAAGCCTTGGGAACAGAAAGTGGATATCGCCATGCCTTGCGCTACCCAGAACGAACTCCGTCTGGAAGATGCAAAGCAATTGATCGCCAACAAGGTTACCTTGGTTGCCGAAGTTTCGAACATGGGCTGCCACGCTGACGCTGTGAACGAATTCATCAAGACCAAGACCATCTTTGCTCCTGGCAAGGCTGTCAACGCCGGTGGTGTTGCCGTTTCCGGTCTTGAAATGAGCCAGAATGCTGAAAAGCTGCACTGGACAGGTGAAGAAGTTGACCAGAAGCTACACCAGATCATGTCGAGCATCCACGAAAACTGCATCAAGTACGGTAAGGAAGGCGACTACGTTAACTACGTTAAGGGTGCCAACATTGCCGGCTTTATTAAGGTGGCTGACTCTATGATTGAACAAGGTGTTTGCTAGTTTTTCTTTTCCAAATAACCTTGTGGGCGTTTGGAAAGCGGGTTTTACGCTTTCCAAACGCCTTTTTTTGTCTTTTTTTTTCATTCTTTTTTGTCTTTTCCCCCTGCAGGCGCAAACGGGCAATGCGGCTGCTTTTGCCGGAATCCTGAATGAGCGAGGCCATTTCAATCCTGCATGGGTCAAACCGGCGGACCTGTACGTGGGTATTCCGGCCTTGTCGGGGATCTCGGCCAAGGTAGACAACAATTTCCTGTCCTGGAATTCGGCTGTCATCCGGACTGGAGGAGACAGTTTGTTGCTGAACGTGCCGGGGATTCTGGACAAGACCCGGGGTGATTATGCTCGGGTCCGTTTGGAAGCCGAAGTGGAGCTTCTGCATGTGGGTTGGCGGAAACGGCGGAATTATTTCCAGATAGGGCTTTCTGCCTATACTGGCATGCAGCTGGTCCTGTCCAAGGAAAGCTTGTCTTTCCTTTTGCAAGGTCCTGGGCCGCAAACGGGAAAGCGGCGTCTGGACGGGAACCGTCTGGATTTTGAATCATACGCGAGCCTTTATTTCTCTTATGCGCGTAAGTTGAACCGCCGTTTGCGTGTCGGTGGGCGTTTCAAGATCTTGCAGGGGTTGTGGAATGTGCATGTGCCGGATTTGCAACTTGTTTATGATGCCAAGCCGTCTGTGGACGGGGATTCTCCCTTGCTCGAATCGGTCCGCATCCAGGGTTCGGCCTTGACCAATTTCCCGCTGGATAATGCTTTGCAATTGGGTGATTTGCGTTTTTATCCTTTCCGCAATCTGGGGGCGGCTTTGGATGTGGGGCTGAGTTATGATTTCAAAGAGAATTGGAATTTTTCCGCTGCGCTTCTGAATTTGGGTTTTCTGGTGTGGGGCGACCCTTCGGCAAAGGAGTTCAAGTCAGACAAATCCTATGCAACGTTCCTGTATGAAGGAATCAATACGGAGTATTTGAACAAAGAGAATGGTGATTGGGCCAAGGATTTGATTCGTTCGATTTGGGATACGGCAGGTTTTGCCTGTTCCGACTCGGGAGCTTATGTGCGGGTTCTGCCGGCCCGCTTCAACCTGGCTTTATCCTATACGGTGGACGAGCGGCATTGTTTCGGGCTTTTGTTCCAGGCGGAACTCTATAACCGGTATTTTGCCCCGGAATTGGGAATTTCTTATACCTTTACACCCTGTGAGCATTTTGCCCTTGCCTTCAGCAACACTTTCAGCCGGGGGCATTGGCTCAACTTGGGTATTTTTGCCGTGGCAAGATTCGGACCCGTTCAATTGCATTTGGGGGTGGACCGCCTGAATGCCGAGCGGATCGGTGACATGCAGACAGCGCAGGTGAATTTTGGTCTGAATTTTATATTTGATAGAAAAACAAAAGGTTGGAATGCAGACGTTTGGTAAGGAAGAGCTTTTTGGGAAAGCGGAAGACTTGTTTCCTTTTTTTCCGGGATTGGACGAACGGCAACGGGAGCAGTTCAGGGAAATGTTTCCCTTGTACAAGGATTGGAACAGCAAGATCAATCTGGTTTCGCGCAAGGATATAGACAATCTGTACATGCATCATGTGCTGCATAGTCTGGCCATTGCCAAGGTTGTGAAGTTCGAGCCGGAGGCGAGGATTCTGGACGTAGGGACTGGAGGCGGTTTTCCTGGGATTCCGCTGGCAATCATGTTTCCATCGGCCCAGTTTCATCTGGTGGATTCCATAGGGAAGAAAATCAAGGTAGTCCAGGCTGTTGCCGATGCATTGGGGTTGCGTAATGTGCAGGCGGAGCAATGCCGGGCCGAGAGCCTTACCTCCCGATACGATTTCATTGTGAGCCGGGCGGTGACCCGTCTGCCGGAATTCTACGGTTGGGTCCGCAATCTGGTTTCCAAAGAACAGCATCATGCCTTGCCTAACGGGATCCTTTATTTGAAGGGGGGCGATGTGCGTGCCGAGACTGCGCCGTTCGGCCGTCGGGTGTATGTTTACGATATTCTGGACTTGTTCGGCATCCCCAAGCCGCCCAAGCGCCGGCCAGAGGCCATGGAAGAAGAGAAGCCTGTACAGGAGCAGGGATTGGCCGAATATTTTGAAACCAAGAAAGTGATTTACCTGTCGTTCTGATCAGCTGTGCTCAGCGGGTCGTTTTTTTTGGAAAAAAGGACCAAAAAATAAGAGTTTTCAACCTTTTGTTGTAATATTGCAGTTTGTGCGTGCGTGGTTGCCGGGGAAAAAGGCGGCTTTGGGCATGGACAGAGAAAAACATCAAACCGGTAGGCATGTTTTCTGCATTAGAACAATTGGATTGGGATATTTCGTTGGCTATCAATCATTGGCATTCTGCCTGGGCCGATGCTTTCATGACGTTTATCAGCCGTACTTGGCCTTGGATTCCGTTGTACGCGGTTCTGATAGGATTGATTATTTATTGTTACCGTAAGAAAAATGCCTGGTGGATACCGGTTCTGGGCGTAGTGGTTTTGGTCGGTCTGGCCGATTGGACCAGTGTTCATTTTTTCAAGGATGTGGTGTGCCGGTTCCGGCCGGGGCATACGCCTGAGTTGCAGGGAATGGTCTTGTTGCCTGCCGGGAGGGGCGGAGGGTATAGTTTTGTGTCCTCCCATGCAGCCAATTGCTTTGCGATAGCGGCTTATGTGACTTATGTGTTGAAGAACTCCTTTCGATTCTTCTTATATGGCCCGATGTATTTGTGGGCGGTTGTGATTGGTTACAGCCGTATTTATTTAGGCAAACATTTTTTCGGGGATGTGCTTTGCGGTGCCATCTGGGGCGTGTTGCTGGCCTTCCTGATGTGGCGGCTTATCCGTTTATTGCTTTCCAGATATTATCCTTCAGTTCTTCAATCCCCTGTCCGCTTACCGAAGAAATAAAGGTGCAGGGCAGGCCTTCGGGCAGGCTGGCGCGGACTTCCTTTTCCGTTTTCCGGAGGTCTTCGGCCGGGAGGAGGTCAGTTTTGGTGACCGCTAAGAGCCGCTGCTTGTCCAGGAGTTCAGGATTGTATTTCTGCAGTTCGTTGAGCAAAATATCGTATTGTTCGGCCACGCTTTTCTCGTTTTCTTCCAGGCTCACCATGAACAGCAGCACCGAGTTGCGTTCTATATGCCTTAGGAATCGCAATCCCAAGCCTTTGCCTTCGGCGGCGCCTTCGATGATGCCGGGTATGTCGGCCATCACGAAGGATTGGTTGTCGCGGTAGCGGACGATGCCGAGGTTGGGTACAAGGGTGGTGAAAGGGTAGTTGGCGATTTCGGGCTTGGCAGCGGAGACTACCGAAAGCAGGGTGGACTTGCCGGCATTGGGAAATCCTACCAAGCCTACATCGGCCAGGATTTTCAGTTCGAGGATTTTCCATCCTTCGATTCCTTCTTCTCCCGGTTGGGCGAACTTGGGGGCCTGCATCGTGGCCGATTTGAAGAAGTCGTTGCCCTTGCCGCCACGTCCGCCTTTCATCAGGATTACTTCTTCCCCGTCCTGGGTCACTTCGGCTTCGATTTCCCCGCTTTCGGCATCGCGGACAACGGTGCCTAAGGGGACTTGTATATAAATGTCCTTTCCGTTGGCGCCGGTACGCAGGTTCTCGCCCCCGTTCCCGCCGTCTTCGGCAAAGATGTGCTTGGTGTATTTCAGATGGAGCAGCGTCCAGAGCTGGGCGTTGCCTTTGAGGATGATATGGCCTCCGCGGCCGCCGTTGCCGCCGTCAGGGCCGCCTTTAGGGTTCTTCTTGCTTCGGAAGAAGTGCATGGAACCTGCGCCGCCTTTGCCCGAGCGGCAGAAAATCTTCACGTAATCGACAAAATTGGATGAGGCCATAGTATGGGTTCGTTTGTTTTGCGGAAGTGGGGCGAAAATAGGAGCGAAAAGTTTGAAGTCCCTTGCCGGCAAGCCTTGATGCCCCTTGCCGGCGGGTCTGCCACTCTCCCTTTTTTCTGGAAGGGCGTATGCCGGGATTTTTTTTTCGCTGTCCCGATGCAAAAGTATAAAAAGATTTTGGTAGTTAAGAAAATTGTACTATCTTTGCACCCTCTTTCGCGGGAAGCGAACTCGATAGAAGGCCTAAACGTAGGTCTTTTGAAGAGAATGGCGCGATAGCTCAGTTGGTAGAGCAACGGACTGAAAATCCGTGTGTCACTGGTTCGATTCCAGTTCGTGCCACTTGGAGATGAGGAGAGTAAGTGAAAACCTTGCTCTCCTTTTTTCGTATCCGCCTATCCTGTCCGGGCTTGTCCGGGATCGGCATTCTCCGCGTCCGGAATCCTGGCATCCGTTTCTATGGCGGATGCTGCAGCCGGATTCTAGGTCGATTCTTTCCGGCCCGCCTCCAAAGGCTTGGTATTGTCCCTTCAAGAAGAGCTTGCATTGATTGTTGTGGTAATTTCTGCCTGCGGCTGGCCGATGTTTTCGATTTTTTTTCACGGGGTTTCCGTGAAGCGGAACGGCTTCCGTGCGGCTTGGAAGCAAAACTGGAGATACAGGAGCCGTGTTGCGGAATCTTTGGCCATTCCCGGAACCGCCGGCTGCCGTGTCCAGCGGTAGAGGCCTGATGTCCGAACTTGGGTTGTCGGGAAGCCGATGCGGCGCAACGTGCGATTTTGGCCGGCGTTTGGGCTGGAGAGTGGGCGGGGTAACGAAAAGAGAAGGGAAAAAAACGCGGAATGAGGAAATTTTATTACATTCGCAGTTTGGAAACCGGTGGAAACGGCGGTCGGTTCCAGAGAGGGCATCGCGCAGGATGGCAATTGAGGCAGCGGTACCAGCCGGTGCCGGGAAAAAGAAACAAACAAAACAAACAGTATAAAAACACAATTAAATCTTTTGAATTATGAAAAAGCTTTTGACAATGGTTGCCGCTGTGTCGGCTGCGTTGTTTTTCACGAAAGCGGACGCGCAGGTGCGGACGTATTTCGAGGATTCGTTTGCGCCTAACGGCCCCAGTGCTTCTTATTGGAATGCGTCTGCCAGTACGGAAATCGATGCGGAAGTAGGTCCTCTTTACCTGGTTGGTTACCAGGACGGATCAGTTATGGGTGGCTGGGTGTATGACCCGAACGGGGACATTATTGTTGATCAATACCAGCGGCCTACGGCTACCACGCCTTTGGAGGGGGAATATCTTTTTGTGACCCAGCCGTTCACCTTGGAGTCCGGCGCGGTGGAAAACATTTTTTCGTTCGATTACCTGTACATGGCATTGGATGCAGCCACTGCCGATACGAAGAACTTCGGCCTGAAGGTTAGGGAAACGGGCGGCGAATGGGCCACGGTATCGACCGTGTACGAAGCCGGGGCATCCTTGGCGGTGGAAGACCAGGGCACGATGACCGCGACCCTGCCGGCGGAATATGCGGGCAAGGAAGTGGAACTGGCCATGTTCTGCGAAAACTCGGACGATGTTTCGTTCGCATTCCTGTTCAATAACGTGGTATTCGCCGCATGGAGCAGCGAGACTCGATTGATGGCTGAATTGCATCCCGCTCTGGTTACTCCTGAAAATCCGGGTGTGGAAATGTTCCTCCGGAATGGAGGCACTGCGACGATTTCATCGGTGGAAATGTCGTATCAGATAGGAGGGAATCCCGTGGCTACATCTACGTTGGACATGAATTTGTCGATGGGAGAAGAAATCGAGGAAACGCTTGCTTTGAGCGTGGAAGGCTTGACGGTGGGTCAGGTATATGATTTGAAGATCTGGAATTCGAGCCTGAATGGCGCGGCTGTTGCTGAACCCGATACGCTGGAATGTTCCTTCCGGTATTCCAATGGAGGAGACTACGGAAAACACGTGCCTTTGGTAGAGGTCTTTACGGCCAATTGGTGCGGATATTGCCCGGCTATGAACAGGGCTATAGACCCTGTTATTGAAGGGTACCTGCCATTGAAGCAGGTTTCCATTGCAAAATACCAAGGGAACGGGGACTCGTATTCGACGACCGAAGGTTCGCAGAGGGAATCCTTGTACGGTGTTGCGGGCTACCCTACCCCGATTTACAATGGCATGGAAGCGATTTCTTCGTGGAGCGGTACCTATTCGGGTATTACTTCGGCCTTGAGGGAACGGATTGCCGAGGATTCGGAAAAAGATGCTGTGTTGTCTATCGTTTATGACAAAGTGGAGTTGGATTCGACGGCGGGGACATTGTCTTTTAGCTTTACAGTCACGTCGGCTGTATCCTTTTCCGCCAACTTGACTCCGGTCGTGCTGGAAGGCATGACGACGGGAAACAGAGGAACTAACGGAGAGAGGGAGTTCTATCATGTGGTGATGGATATGCCTGACGGAGGGCTTGGCAAGGAAACCGAGTTCCGGGCAGGGGAGCCGTTGTCGTTCGATTATGAAGTGAACATGGCTTCCACCAACGTGGAAGAGTACGGGGACTTGGAATTGCTGGTAATCGTCCAGAATAACGACCGTGGCGAGGTTTATCAGACGGCAAGCTTTGATTTGTCATCGGATAATGTCGCCAACGAGCAAGCGGAACAGTTGCCCGGCGTGGTTCTTTATCCTAACCCGGCTCGCGATTACGCTATCTTGAGCGGTTTGAACAATGCCACGGTTCAGATTTTCGACCTGACGGGCCGCATGGTTTACGAAGTCGCTGGTGCCGATGCCATGATTGAATTGCCGGTGGAAGGCTTCAATGCCGGTTCTTATATCATTCGCATCAGCCAGGACGGCAAGACGGCAGTCCGTCGCCTGAATGTGGTAAGGTAAGGTCTGGCTTCTTCTTCCAAAGGGTCGGGGAATTTCGGTTTCCCGACCCTTTTTTATAAGGAGCGGCATGGTCTGAGAGGGAATCCGTGCATCATCCATTGAACCAGAATCGGTCATCACACGCCGGGGCCTTTTCCGATTGGGAAAACGAGGCTTCCGGGCATCTTGCCCGCTTCTGTCCGCATCCTGCATGACACAAGCGGATAATCTCCCCGAAGTCTGATGGCCGATTCGGGTTGAAAGGATCAGCGGTTTTTATCCAACCGCTGGAGAAGTCCGGATTTATGTGTAAGTTTGTAAGGTGTTTTAGAACAAAAGGGATAGAGGAAACAATGTTCGATAGAATAGAAATAGAACGATTCCGAGGAATACGGTAAGCTTTTTTGTCGGACTTTAAGCTGTATTATTGACCAAATTAAATTTTGATATCATGATTGCAGTTAGACGGTTTGTAACGCTTGCCTTGCTGGCGGGTTTGTCATGGGGGCTTGAGGCTGCTTACGGGCAGATGCGGACTTATTTTGAAGATGCCTGCGCCGAAGGCTTGTCAGGCATGTACTGGAATCTGGAAGAAAGCACGCAGATAGAAGCTGCGGGGGCTCCCTATTACATGCTTTCGGTGAATGGACATGAATCCATGCCCGCCTGGGCCAGCGATCCGGACGGGAAATTGTTTTATCGGATGAGTTTCGGGGAAAGGATACCTGTGGCCACCACGCCTTTGGAAGGGACGTATGTCCTGCTGACCCGTCCGTTCCTGTTGGCGGAGGGCAATGCGCAGAATCGCTTTACGTTGGAATACGTGTATCAGGCCACGGGAAGCTCTTCGGCCAAAAGCTTCGGTTTGATGGTGCGCGAGCTTGGAGGGGAATGGGATACGGTGTCTCGGCTGTATTCCTTGGGCGATGCCATAGAGCCTGAAACGGAGGGGACGTTCTCTGTGGATCTGCCCGGTGCTTATGGCGGCAAGGAGGTCGAGCTGGCGTTGTTCTGCAGCAACCTTGACACGGTTCCTTTCGCGTTCGCTTTCCGGAATGTGTCCTTCGAGGCTTGGAACGGAAAAGCCTTGTTGGTGGCCGGTGTATGCGAGAGGGTTGTCTCGGAGGGCGGCAGCCTGGGCTTGGATTTGGTTTTCCGGAACGGAGGGCTTGAAGGACTGGCATCGGCGGAGATGTCCTGGATGGTGAATTCTTCGGCTGTCCGGAAGATAAGCGTGGATGAGGCGATAGGTTCAGGTGAAGAAACGGATGCAAGCCTGGAACTGGCCGCGGAAGATTTGCTGCTGGATCAGGCCAATGTGCTGAAGGTGTGGAATTCGGAGGTGGATGGCGAGGCAGTGGCGCATCCCGATACCTTGGTTTGGCGTTTTGTCTATGTTTCCCGGGACGGCGGCGAGCCGCTGAAACCGTTGGTGGAAATCTTCACTTCGGCTACTTGCGGGCCTTGCCGGGCCATGAACAGGGCTTTGCTGCCGGTTTTCGAGCAACTTAAAATGGGGGATTCCCTGAATATTCTCAAGTATCAGGTCAATATTCCTCAGCCGGACAAGTATTATATTCCGGTCAACGGGGAGAGAGCGGATTATTACGGAGTCAATTCGGCACCGGCTCCGTTTTACAATGGGACGGTTTCGATGAAGGATTGGTATGACGAGGCCTGGACCGAGGCTGTGCCGATCCTGAGGGAGCATGTGGCAGCGTCCTTGAAGGAAAAAGCCATGATAGCCATCGACTTTGCCAGGGTGGCATTGGACAGTGCGGCGGAAATTTTGGACATAGATCTGAACTTGTCGTCCTATGCCGATATCCAGGCCAATGTGATCGTGGCGGTGTTCGAAGGCACGACTACCGGGAACAGGGGATCCAACGGGGAGACTTCTTTCCATTGGGTCAATATGGCCATGCCTGCCGGAGCGATGGGGGTGGAGACCGATTTCAAGGTAGGGGAGCCGGTGGCATTGTCTTACCATGTAGATATGTCGGAAACCAATGTGGAGAATTATGCTGACTTGGAGGTGCTTTGTTTTGTGCAGGATTTGGCCAGTAAGTGGATATACCAGAGTGCAGGATATGACATACGGAAGGATACGTTTCCGGTAGAAACCGCCTTGGAAGGTTTGCCGGGCTTGCCGGAGGTGCGTCTTTGGCCTAATCCGGCCCGCACGCAGGCTTTTTTGTCTGGCTTGGAGGATGCTGCCGTTCAGGTGTTTGATTTGAGTGGACGTTTGGTTTACCATGTGCAGTCAGCGAATGGCAGTCTTGAATTGCCTGTAAGCGATTTTGTTGCAGGGCAGTACGTGCTCAGGATCGAACAGCGGGGAAGGATGGCCGTCCGCCGGCTGACAGTGGTCCGGTAGTTGTATGTTATTCCTCCGGGGATATGGAATCGGCGGTGTGTCAGGATGCGTTTTGACACACCGCTTTTGTTTTATCCCAAATCGGTCATTAGACACGCCGAGTCCGTTTTTGATTGGGAAAGTGAGGCTTTCGGGCATCTTGCCCGCCTCTGTCCGCATCCTGATTCTCGCTACGCCTCGACGTAGCCCGCTACGCCTTCGGCTAGGCGAGAAGCATGCTGCATGACACAAGCGGGCAATCTCCCCAAAGTCTAATGACCGATTTGGGTTTATGGAGGCTTGTTTTGGGTGGAGGTTTTGCCATTGAGTCCGGCTTGATGGCGGTTCTTCTGCCTCGTATGCGTATTATTCCTTAAATTTGCACTTTCAATGGGATGTTGCGTGTTTGCATTTGTCTGGCGGGCAGGTGGATGCGGGCATCTCGGAATTTGATTAAGAAGAGAATTATGCTGGACACAAAGAAAGTGAAGGATATGTACTACTTGCTCAGGAAAGAAGTAGTACCGGCTCTGGGTTGCACCGAGCCTATCGCAGTGGCTTTGGCGGTGGCCAAGGCGGCAGAAACCTGGCGCGGATGCGCAGGCAAGGGGAAAGAGGCTTTGCCCGACAAGCTGAAGATACAGGTCAGCTTGAATATCTATAAGAACGGCATGGGGGTGGGCATTCCCGGCACGGATATGACGGGGCTTTATATCGCTTCGGCTTTGGGGGCTATCGTGGGTGATTCAAAGAAGGAATTGGAAGTGTTGGCCGGAGTTCGGCCCGAACATGTGGAAATGGCCAGGAAGTACGTGGAGGAAGGCCGGATTTCTATTGATATCAAGAAGGATTGCAACAAGGTGTATGCCGAGTCGGTTTGCGAAGGTGCGGGGCATCAGAGCCGGGCGGTCATCGAGGCGGAACACCAGAATATCGTGTTGGTGGAAGCCGATGGCAAGTGCCTGTTCTCCAAGCAGGGCGGTGGGGCTGAGGCGCAGGCTGAAGAGGATGCTTACAACATCACGATGGACGAGATTTACGAGTTTGCGACCACGCAGCCTTTCGAGGATATCAACTTCATCATCGAGGCGGCGGGGCTGAACCGCAAGCTGGCCGATTACGGGATCGAGCATAAATCAGGCATGGGGCTGGGCGCGACTTTGCTGGGCTGGATGAAGAAGAACAGCGCGATGAACGAGTACACCGATTACGCGATGGCAATGACGGCGGCGGCTTCGGATGCCCGCATGTCGGGAGCTTTGCTGCCGGCTATGAGCAATTCTGGAAGCGGGAATCAGGGGATAACGGCCATGGTTCCAATTCTGGCGGTGGCAGAGAAAACAGGCTCTTCCGATGAGAAATTGGCTCGTGCGTTGATTCTGAGTAATTTGACGGCTATTCACATAAAGCATGGTTTCGGCCGGTTGTCGGCCGCCTGCGGATGTGTGGTGGCTTCCACCGGGGCCGCCTGCGGGGTTTGTTACTTGCTTGGCGGCAGTCTGGAACAGGTGAAGTTCGCGGTCAAGAACATGATCGGGAACCTGACGGGGATGGTCTGCGACGGGGCCAAGCTGGGGTGCGCGCTGAAAGTGGCCTCTGGCACGAGCGCGGCCATGCAGGCGGCCGTGCTGGCATTGGACAACATCTATGTGCCGGGTACGAACGGGATTATCGAGGACGATGTGGAAAGGACAATCCGGAACATCGGTTTTATCGCGCAGCGGGCGATGAACGAGGCCGACAATGTGATTCTGGATATCATGGTGAACAAGAAATAAGAGCGGCTTCCTTTGCTGGGTGTTGAGGTTTTGATGGCGGGGCGGCTGGCAATCTGCCCTTTTGGTTCATCAAAAAAATATCAGGAAAAGGGAAGGGCGCAAGGAATGGATAAAACTAAAAACTTTGGGATATGACAAATTACAAGGACCTCGGTTTGGTGAACAGCCGCGAGCTGTTCAGGAAGGCTATGGAAGGGCATTATGCGATTCCGGCTTTCAATTTCAATAATATGGAGCAGTTGCAGGCCATCGTGTCGGCTTGCGCGGAAACGAAGTCTCCGGTGATTCTGCAGGTGTCGAAGGGTGCTCGCAATTACGCGAATCAGACCTTGCTGCGGTATATGGCGCAAGGGGCGGTGGAATACGCCAAGGAATTGGGCGTGGCGGTGCCTATCGTGCTGCATTTGGACCATGGGGACAGTTTCGAGCTTTGCCAGAGCTGCATCGAATACGGTTTCTCGTCGGTGATGATCGACGGATCGCATCTGCCGTATGCCGAGAATATCGAGCTGACCAAGAAGGTGGTGGAATACGCGCACAAGTACGATGTGACGGTGGAAGGAGAACTGGGCGTTCTGGCCGGCATCGAGGATGAGGTTCAGGCCGAACATCATACGTATACGCAACCGGAAGAGGTGGAAGACTTTGTGAAGCATACCGGGGTGGATTCGCTGGCGATTTCCATCGGGACTTCGCACGGGGCCAACAAGTTCAAGCCGGAGCAGTGTACGCGGAATGCGGACGGTATCCTGGTGCCGCCTCCTTTGCGTTTTGATATCCTGGAGGAAGTGGAAAAGCGGATTCCGGGATTTCCTATCGTGTTGCATGGTTCCAGCAGCGTGCCGCAGGATCTGGTGGCTACGATCAACAAGTACGGTGGGGCGTTGAAGGATGCCATCGGCATTCCGGAAGAGCAGTTGCGCAAGGCGGCATCTTCGGCGGTCTGCAAGATCAATATCGACAGCGACGGCCGTCTGGCCATGACGGCGGCGGTTCGCGAGGTGCTGGCTACCAAGCCGGCCGAGTTCGACCCGCGCAAGTACTTGGGGCCGGCTCGCGATTGCTTGCGTGAATTGTACAAGCACAAGATTATCAATGTGCTGGGTAGCAATGACAGGATCTAGAAGGAGTGTTGAGGCCTGAATCTTATGGATGCCTCGATTTTTGCTGGAAATTTCAAATGCGAAGCCCGCGTTACGATTCGTAGCGTGGGTTTCTTTTTGTGAAGAGGGCGGAGAATATTCAGGGGCGTTGTAATTTTTCGGGATGAAAGCTTCGCCCCAAAGTCTAATGACCGATTTGGGTTTGATTCTAGGGTCACAGGGAAATCTGCGGGAGCAGGTATCGATTCGATGTCCTCTATTGTAAGATGTTGTTGTAAGGTGCAAGGCGACGCGATTTTTTGCCTTGCCTGTAAAGTAAAAGGTATTCTGCGGGAGCAGATACGAGGCGTCGATTTGATGTCCAAGCCGGGAGTGTACTGATGTACATGACCGGCTTGGACGAGAATCGCAACGAAGCAGATGCCCCGCAGAATGCCTTTTACAGTTCCAAATCTCCGTTGATGATTTCCTCCCAAGGCAAGCCTTCCGGCCCGAGTACTTGCAGGAACGGATCGGGGTCGAACTCTTCCACGTTGAAGACCCCGGGTTTCTTCCAGAGTCCTTTGAGGAACATCATCGAGCCGACGGTGGCCGGAACGCCGGTGGTGTAGCTTACGCCTTGGGTGCCGGTTTCCTTGTAGGCTATCTCGTGGCTGCAGTTGTTGAAGATGTAATAGGTCTTTTCCTTGCCGTCCTTGATGCCTCGGATGCGGCAGCCGATGGAAGTCCAGCCTTTGTAGTTGGCTCCCAGTTCGCCCGGATTGGGCAGGACAGCTTTCAGGAACTGGATAGGCACGATTTTATGTCCTTCGTAGTCGATGGGGTCGATGCGGGCCATGCCGATATCCTGGATTACCCGGAGATGGGTCAGGTATTCCTGGCCGAAGGTCATCCAGAAGCGGGCGCGTTTGAGGGTGGGATAATGTTTTACCAAGGATTCCAGTTCTTCGTGGTACATCAGGTAGGATTCCTTGGGTCCGATATGCGGGTAGTTGAGCGCCTTGTGGACGCTGAGCGGGTCGGTTTCGTGCCACTGGCCGTCTTCCCAGTATTTGCCGCGCTGGGTGATTTCGCGGATGTTGATTTCGGGGTTGAAGTTGGTGGCGAAAGCCTTGCCGTGGTCGCCGGCGTTGCAGTCCACGATATCCAAGTAGCGGATTTCATCGAAATGGTGCTTGGCGGCGTAGGCGGTGAAGACGCTGGTCACGCCCGGGTCGAAACCGCAGCCAAGGATGGCGGTCAGCCCGGCTTCCTTGAAGCGGTCGTGGTAGGCCCATTGCCAGCTGTACTGGTATTTGGCTTCGTCCAAGGGTTCGTAGTTGGCGGTATCCAGGTAATTGGTCCCGGTGGCTAAGCAGGCATCCATGATATGGAGGTCCTGGTAGGGAAGGGCCACATTGATAACCAGTTCGGGTTTGAATTTTTCCATCAGGGCGGTCAGTTCGGGGACGTTGTCGGCATCTACCTTGGCCGATTCCCATTGGGCTTTCTTCAAGCCGCGCTGTTCCAAGGACTTGATGATGGCATCGCATTTGGAC
>JADIMZ010000020.1 GCA_017694335.1 Candidatus Pullibacteroides excrementavium | reverse complement strand
TTATGTTTGTCTTGCGGAAAGATGGCTGCTGCGGGAGAAACCGATTCCGTACTGGCAAGGGACCTTTTGGAAAAGGTCTATGGAACTGGCCTCTGCATCGGGCAGCATCCCTTGAACGGCAGGCCTTTGGTCCTTCCGGAAATCTGATATCATGATGAAAAATGCTGCAGGCAGCCTGGCGGCCGGATTGTTGGCGGTCTGGGCTGGTCATTGGGCCGGAAGCGCTTTCTCGGGCCAATGATTTCCGTTTAGTGCCTTGGCATGTTTTTGTCCGGGATTTTTGGCTTTTGGCCTTTGGCAGATGTCCTGAATCGACAGACCTGCCAAGTATCTGTATCAATAAAAAAAGCGGTGTGCCATAATGAGCAATCCGCTGCTTGCATCTTACTCACTCTGACGCACCGTCTGAGAATGATTTCAAATACCGGTTTTGATAAATTCTCTTTTTGTTTGGTATTCAGGTGTTTTTAAGGTGTTTCGCCTATTTGGGCAAACACCCGATTACAGGCTTTCCGAACTGTCGTCCGCGATGGAATCGGCCAAGTCGTTCACATCCGGCGCATTGCGTTCGTCGCCCATGCCTTCCCCGATTTCGTCTTCCGGACTGGCAGCTTCATCCACATCGTCTTCTACATTGTAAGCCAGGTCCACGTCCACATCTACTTTGATCAAGTAGTCGGCTTCATCCGTGTAGAGGCTGACAGCGTAGAACGATTCCCCGTTCGGTTTCGGGTAACGGTTCACATAGTCGGCATAGCCATCCGCATATTTGGCATCGAACAAGGCCCTTACTTCAGGGCTCATCTTTTCGTAACTGATGATGCGGCAGAGTTTTTTCTTGGCAGGCGTTGTCATCTTGTTCTCTTCAGCCTGGGTCGTCTGGGCTTCGCCCGCCTTCTTCTTTGTTGTCATCTTTTAATCAACCAGCTATTTTTCAATTAATTATTATTCGTCTCAATGGTTCTCCACGGTATTTTCCCGCTGGAAAACGAGTGCAAAAGAAATAATTTTCATGAAAAGAAAAACAAACTTCGGCAAAAAAATCGGAACAGGCTATGCCAGATGCTTGCTGGGAAACACTATATGCAACATATACAGTAAATTGGTGTTCCGATTCGCAATTCATCCGCGAAACCGGCAGCGAAAGAGACTCCAAGCCATTGCTTTTGCCTTCTTTTCTCGGATTGGTTCAGCGTATTCAAAACAGACTCAGTTGCTTGACGGAATGTTCCTCGGCATCCGGCAATATCAGGTTCTGAACCCCGACGCCCAAGAGGCGGATGCCTTGGTCCTGCCACGGGAAGCTGTCCCGCATCTGGCGAACGGCTTGGTGCAGGCTTTCGAAATTCGATACCGGATACGGGAGGGTGTGGTTGCGGCTCTGGGTCGAGAAATCGTGGTAACGCACCTTGATGACCACGGTCTTGGCCGCTACGCCGTCCCTCTCCAGCAAATGCGCCAGGCGCTTTTCCAAGCGGTAGAGCTCGGTTATCAGGCCGAAGCGGTCGTGGATGTCCTCCGCATAGGTGTTTTCCACGCTATAGGACTTCCGGATCCGCTCCGGCTGCACAGGGCGTTCGTCTATACCCCGCACGATGTCGTAATAATAGGATCCGACCTTGCCGAAGCGGGACATAAGGTAGTTCCGGCTCAGTTTCAGCAGGTCGGCTCCTGTATGCACGCCCATTTCCTTGAATTTCCGGGCGGTCACCTCGCCTACTCCGTAGAATTTCTCTATCGGCAGAGGCAGGATGAAAGCCTCCGCCTGATGGGGCTCGACCACGAAAATCCCGTTCGGTTTCCGGTAGTCCGAAGCCATTTTGGCCAAGAACTTATTGTAGGAAACGCCAGCCGAGGCGGTCAGGCTCGTCTTTTCCCGAATCCGCTTTTTTATCTCCAAGGCAATCAAGGTGGCCGAACGGATGTTCTTTTTGTCGCGGGTCACATCCAGATAGGCTTCGTCCAAGGACAAGGGTTCCACCAAATCGGTGTAGTCCAAGAAGATGGAACGTATCTGCGCCGATACGGCACGGTAGACCTCGAAACGGGCGGGCTGGAAATGCAACTGCGGGCAAAGGCGTTGCGCCTGCAAGGAAGGCATGGCGGAACGGACCCCGAATTTCCGGGCTTCGTAGCTGGCGGCGGCAACCACCGAACGTGCCTCCGCCCGGCCAACCGCCACCGGCTTGCCCCTCAGTTCGGGGAAATCCCGCTGCTCTACCGAGGCGTAGAACGCATCCATATCTATATGTATGATTTTCCGCATCTCCTTGTCCGGCTCGCGCTGGATACCCGCCCGGACTTGAGGCGAAGTTACAAATTCCCCGTGGTACGGAGGTATTCGGTCTCGTAAATCTTGTACTGGGTCTGGGCTTCAATCAAGTCGCTTTCGGCTTGCTGCCATTGCGCATGGGCATCGAGCAGGTCGCCCAGGCTGCACATCTGCAAGTCGTAACGCTGGCGCATGACCCGGAGGCTCTCCTTGGCGTGTTCCACCGAAAGCCGGGCCGTACCGATCAGCATATAGCCTTCCCGCAAGTTCAAAGCCGCCTGCCGGGCTTCCATTGTCAAGAGGCGTTCGTTCTGTGCCAGGTCCAATTCGGCGTTCCGGACTTCCAATTTGGCTTTTTTCATCTTCTGCGAGCCGGCCCCCCATTCGGTGATGGGAATCCTGACGGCAACCATCGCCAAGGGGATGCTGAAGTCCATTTCGTAGTTGACCGGTATTGTCCCCATGCCGGTGTTTACGCTGGTATTCAAGTCGATATTACCTATGTAAGTATAACCGAGGGCTAAGCCGGCCGTGGGCAGCATGTCGCCGAGAACCATCTTGGACTGCTGTTTGCGGGCATCCACCTGCTTTTGCAGCAAGGCCAGTTCCGGGCGGTTTTCAATGGAGACTTCGCCCAGTTCGGGAGCCGTCGGGTTCAGGATCGTATCGGTCAGGAACACCGCCGTATCCAAGCTGAGCCCGATTTGGCTGCATAGGGCCATGCGGCAGAGTTCCACCCCGCTGCGGACTTTTTGCAGCTGGTAACGGATTTTGCTTTGTTTGGCTTTGACTTGCAGCAAATCCTTGTCGGTAGCCATTTGGGCATCGACGGTGCTTTGCAGTTGCTGGCACAGGGTGTCCATCATGGCCGAATAGGCTTCCATCATCCCCACTTTCTTCAGCGTGGCCAGATAGGTCCAATACGCATTATCGGCTTGGGAAAGCACTTCCATCCGGGTCTTGCGTTGGTTCTCCACCGCGCATTCCTGCCCGATTTTGGCCAAGCGGGTCCCTGCAACAAGTTTTCCTCCGGCGTAGAGGGGCTGTTGCAGGGTGATGCCGGCCATGTACATTCCTTTCATTTGCAACTCCATGCCCATGATGTCCAGGTTGTCGAACATGTATGCGCCGGTGGCCGAACCGTCGATTTGGGGGAACCAGGAGGCCAAGGCCACCCTTTTGTCCATTTTGGCCTGCTCGGCCGCATTGCCGGCCTTTTGCATGCTTTCATTATTGGCCAAGGCCATTTCCCGGCATTGTGCTTGGGAGAGCCATACGGCCTGCCTGGTATTCTCTTGCGCGAATGCCGTGGCGATGCCCAAGGCCGCGACCGCCAGGCTTGCAATCATTGTTTTTATTTTCATTTCTTTTGCCATCCAAATAATTCGTTTTCTAAATCAACCATCATTGACAGCATCTTTCAGCCGGTGCGTCAGAATGCGCCCTGCTCCGGCGAGCCAGAAAGAGTTCCTTCTAGGCAACGCGTCAGAATGGGCAAGATGCAAGGCGCCGCAACCCCGGCGTGTCAGAAAGGGTAAGATACGAGGCGTCGAACCGCAGGCCAAAGAGGGAGCGTACTTGTGTACGTGACCGATTTGGACAAGGTTCGCAACGAAGTAGCTTGCCCTTTATCACACGCCGGTCTTTTTGATGTGGAAAAAGGCAGAGTACAACAACGGCAACAACACCAGCGTAATCACCGTCCCCACGAACAATCCTGCCATGATGGTGATAGCCATGGAGCAATACATCGGGTCCCAGAGCAAAGGAATCATACCTACGATCGTGGTTACCGATGCCATCATTACCGGCCGCACGCGCGAGACGGTGGCTTCGACCAATGCATGGAAAGGAGCTTGCTTCTCTTCGGTCTGCAGACGGTTTATCTCGTCCACCAGGACCACGGCATTCTTGATCATCATCCCGATTAGCCCCATCAAGCCGATAATCGCCATGAAAGTGAAGGGTTGCTTGGAGAGCAGCAAGGCCGGGGCAATCCCGCAAATCACAAAGGGGAAGCAAACGATAATCAGGATTACTTTTTTCCAGCTGTTGAACAGGAAAAGCAGGATGAGCAGAATGACCATCACAATAGGAGGCGTGTAGCCAAGCACATTGGAAACGGCTTCATCTTGCAGTTCCTTGTCGCCCACCCAGCGCATCGAATAGCCTTCGGGCAGATCGATATTGCCGATTTCATCTTTGACCGAGGCCATGATCTTGGCCGGCGTGGCTTCAAACAAATCCGGATTCGGGTTGCATTCCACTTCGATGACTCGCTGCCCGTTAAGCCGATGCACGCAGCTTTCTTCCCAATCCAAACGGATGTCAGGCGCTACACTGCTCAACGGTGTGGCACGCAGCGCACGGTCGGTCAGTTCCGACAAGCTGGTGCCACCGGTCAAAGCCGCTTGCATTTCCGTTGGATCCATGCTGAGATTGAGCATGCTCCAGACAGGGATATCCCCTACTTGCCGGATCTTGCTGCCATCGGCATTCCGCACTTGCAAATTGATAGGCAGTATCCTGTCTTCTTCGTAAACGACCCCGATCGGCATCCCATCGGTAGCCGCCTGCAAGGCTTGTCCCACATAGCTACGGTTGATGCCGGCGCGCAGTGCATCGTGCTGCTGGAATTCAGCTACCAGGTTAGCGGTCTTGGGACGCCAGTTGTTCTGGACCGAATAGGTATCCACATAGGGGCAATTACGCATGATTTCCTCCGCTTGGCGGCTCAAATCGCGCAGGACTGCCGGATCCGGCCCGGCAAATTCCAATTCCACAGGGTGGGATGTCGAAATGGAGAAATTGTATTTCCGAATCCGGATATAGGCATCGGGGTATTCTTCCCTCAAATTCCGGCGGATTTCGGGAATTTGTTCGGTTATCGCTTTGTAATCATCGCATTCCACAATCAGTTCACCGTAAGAATCCCCGCCGGAAGTCATCGGGCGCACTAAACAGTACCGGGCCGGAGCGCTCCCCATGCTGGCCGACACTTTCCGGATAGCCGGGTTCTGCTTGAGTTCGCGGCTGATTTCCAGAAGGTCGTCGCGAACCTTGTCGGGCGATGTATTGGCAGGCAGGGTATATTCGATGATGAATTGGTTGTAATCGAAATCGGGGAAGAAAAGGTTCTTGGTCTTGGTCAAGCCGAATATGGCAAGGCCAAGGAACACGACAGCCACGGCGATAGTCGCTGTCCGGTATCCCATCAGGGTGGAAATAAGACGGCGCACGAAACGGTGGATCGGGGAGTTCAGAACCTCTTCCTTGCTTTTGTTCTTTTCTCGGACGGGAAGCCAGGATTTGGCGCAAACGGGTACTTGGATCAAGGCCAGCACCCAGCTGGTCAGCAAGCTGACGGCCAGCACAAGGAACAGGTCTCCCGCATATTCCCCGGCTGAATCAGGCGAAAGGTAGACATTGAGGAATGAGACAACGGCAATCAGCGTGGCACCCAGCAGGGGTAGCGCGGTCTTCTTTCCTATCGAGAACAGGTATTTCTTGGGCGGCAGCCTTCTTTTCTTGTCTATCAGGATACCGTCCATGATGACAATGGCGTTATCGACCAGCATCCCCATGGCAATGATGAAAGCCCCTAACGAGATACGTTGCAGGGTCGTGCCCATGAATTGCAGTATCGGGAAAGAAAGCGCGATGGTCAATACCAGGCCTAATCCGATAATAAGCCCGCTGCGCAGGCCCATCGTGAAGACCAGCACTAAAATCACAATCAGAACCGACTCTAGCAGGTTCAACATGAAAGAGCCTATCGCTTTGTCCACCAAATCAGGCTGATAAAAGATTTTCTGTACATGGATTCCCTCCGGAATCTGGGTCATCAGCTCGGCCAGGCGGGCATCGACAGCTTTTCCCACATCGGGTACGATGGCATCGGCTTCCATGGCCATGCAGAATGCCAGCGCCGGTTCGCCATCCACAAAAAAGCCGTTCCTCTGAGGTTCGGCATAGACCTTTTCCACTTGGGCGATATCGCCTAAGCGGACAGACTTGCCATTGATTGTCCGGATATAAAGGTTCCGGATATCCTCTTCGTCCCTTATCTCCCCTGTCACCCGGAAACGCATCAGGTCGCTTCCTTCCTGATAGGCCCCGGCATCGACGGCTTTGCCCACGCCTTGCAAGGATGCCATGATCTGGGTCGGCAAGAGACCGTTGCGCGATACCTGCTCCTTGGAAAGCGTGACGGCAATCGTTTCATTGCGCATCCCGGCGATATTGCATCGCTTGACACCTTCTACACCAAGGAGTTCGCGGCGCAGGAACTTGGCGTAGCGGTACATTTCTTCATAATTGTAACCATCGCCGGTCAGGGCGTAGAAAATCCCGTACACATCCATCAAATCGTCCATGACGATAGGCGAATAACAGCCGGACGGCAAACGGGAGGAAAGGTCGTTGACTTTGCGCCGGAGCAAATCGAAATGCTGCTCCAGTTCTTCCAGCATCACGGTCATCTTGAACTCCACCGTGAATAGGGCTACGTTGTTCTGGCATTCGGTCCTGACCCTCTTCACATCCGGGAGGGCCCTGAGCTCGTCTTCGACCATCTGCGCCACATTGATTTCGATATCATGGGCGGTAGCTCCCGGATACGAGACCACGACCATGGCTTGCTTGGCCGCCACGACCGGGTCTTCCAGTTTGGGCATCTTGATAAAGGAATAGACTCCGAAGAATGCTATCAGGATGACCAGCGACCAAAACAGCATGGTCCGCTTGACAAAGAATTCTGCGATTTTCATTACAAAAGTCCTCCTACATTGGTTTCAGACACCTTGGGCTGGATGCGAACCTGCTGCCCGTCCCGGATGCTGCGCACTCCGGCCGAGACCACTTGAGCTTCGGGGGTCAATCCGCTTGTCACGATAGCCTGGCCATGGTCGTCGACATGATCCACGGAAACCGCCGTTTTCCGGACACGTTGTTCCTTGTCCAGGATAAACACGTACACCTTGTCTTGTTCTTGCAGCAGGCAATGCACCGGCAGCGTCAAAGCGGACGAAGCCGGACGGTTCAGCACGATATCCACGTCCACGCTCATCCCGGCGGTCAGCGGTAGTCCCTGTGCATCAGGGATGGTCAGCATCATCCTGTACAACTGATTGTTGTCGGCTTTAGGCGTGATGCTTGCCATTTCCAGATCCATGTTTTCCGGCATGTAAAGGAAATGGCAGCTTATCCGGTCTATCCGGTCTTGGAGGTTGTACATGTCCACCGGGATATTGACCAGCACTTGCATCCCGCTCATGTCAATCAGATTGAACAGGGGCGTACCGGCATCCACCATCTCGGAGGGGGAGAAGTTCACGGACTGGATATAGCCGTCTGCCGGAGCGTAAAGGCGGGTGTAGTCCACTTTTTTCTGATTGACCCGTAATTGGATGCCCAACTGTTCCAATCCGGCCAAGGCTTTCTGGTAATCGTTGCCGGAAACGCTTTTGGACTCGTAAAGCTTCCTGAGCCGCCCTACTTCGTCTTGGAGCTGGTCGTATTGGATTTGGGCCGCCTCCACGCCCAGCAAGTAATCCGAATCGTCCAAAGAGGCCAGCAACTGTCCTTTTCGAACAAAATCGCCTTCCTGCACGAGAATGCTTTCAATCTGGCCTGCGGTCTTGAAACCGAGGCTGACTTCATGGGCTTCCTGGACAATGCCGGAAAACGACTTGACTTCTTGCCCGGAAAGAGATTGGGGCTGGATGACACGAACTGTCCTTGGCTGGCCGGTCTGTGTGTGGCTGTCTTGGCAAGCATTCAGCCCTAACAGCAGAGCCATCCCTGTCAACATGCAAATAGCTTTTCTACTGAACATTTCTTGGTATTTTTAATTGTTTCAATCGAGTGGAGCAAAAGTAGAGTGCAGAATGACACCAAAGTCGCCTCGATGGGTATGGAAATGTCCTTTTGGTTGAATTTTTAAAATTTCTCCTTTTGGCGGGATTCCAAGGCATCGGAAAAGCCGTATTTTTGTTCCGGTCATCGGGAACGACTACGGCCCGAAAAGAAAAACAGTAATATTTACAAGCTTAATTTTGAAGAAGATGTCTAAAACAAGAAAAAGCAATAATGCATTGAAGCCGAAACTGGTTTCGTTCTTCGATATCCAATCCACATCCAATGTATATACCTTGGGGAATTTGATGCTGGTAGCGGACAATATCGATGGTTCGGACGACAAGGAAAGTTATTTCAAAGTCAATCCTTTGGAGAATACGATTGCTTTGCCTTCCTATATGAGCATATTGTGCAAGCAAGGCAATATGCATATCCGGCTTAACGGCAAGGATTATGACTTCCATCCGAACGATTTCATGGTCATCATGCCCGGGTCTACCGGATTGTGCTTGGAGATGAGCCCTGATTTCAAGTTGGCGGTGGTCATGTTCTCTCCGGAATTCCATTTTGAAAAATTCTATGCCAATTATTCCTACGAATCCATCCAGATGTGGAAATACCTATCGATGGAGGAAAAGCTGACGCTCAAGCCGGAACAAATGGATGAATGCTTGTCGGTCTACCGGATGATGAAACGGAAATTGATGGAACAGGATTTCAAATTGAAGAACGACGTGGTGCTGAGTTACCTGAATATCTTGTTCTGCAATTTCTACCAGTATTTTTCCTTGGCCGGATTATCGGAAATAATCCAATCCGGCAACAAGAAGGATGTATATAATTACTTCTTCCGTTTCATGACCTTGGTCCGAGAGAACTGCCGCAAGGAAAGGGGCATCGCTTTTTATGCGGATATGCTTTGCCTTACCTCGAAATACCTGTCGCAAGTCATTTACAAGTGTTCGGGCGGCTTTGCATCGGAATGGATTCGGAAAATGGTGATTCTCGAAGCCAAGAGCTTGTTAGACAATAAGAATTTCAGCGTCCAGCAAATCAGCGACATGATGAATTTCCCCAACCCGTCCTTCTTTGGGAAGTATTTCAAAGCGGCCACCGGCATGACACCGAGGAAATACCGGATGCAGTAGAAACGCGGCCCGGGACGGGCTTTGAAAAGTTTTGCGGTTTTGTGTCTTGGCAAAGCGGATTATACCTATCTTCGCAGTCCTAAGAACACATCGCCAATGACATCTAATCACAATCAGCAAGCAAGCGATATTTCGCAAGCCATACCGGCAAGCATGTTGGCAAGACTTTTACAGCAGAACCGTTCCATACGGCGTTTTATCCAAAATGACCGGATTCCGGTGGAAGCGCTTTTGCGCTGGGTTGGCAACTGTCGTTACTGTGCGTCGGGCCGCAACGCGCAAGCTCTCAAATATGTGGTGGTTCACCAAGAAGAGGAATGCGCCAAAGTATTTCCGCTTCTGACTTGGGCCGGCTATCTCAAGGACTGGCCGGGGCCGGAGGAAGGCGAACGCCCGTCGGCTTACCTGATTCAGCTGTTGGACAAGGATATAGCGGCAAACTGCCTTTGTGACGATGGCATTCAGTTGCAGACGCTCGGACTGTCGGCCTGCGCGGAGGGCTATGGCGGCTGCATCATCAAGGCGTTCAACCATGCGGAGCTCCGGAATTTGCTGCAACTGCCCGAAAACTTGCAAATCCTGTATGTCCTGGCCTTGGGTCGCCCTAAAGAAAAGGTGGTAATAGAAGAAATGCAAGGCGGGGATGTCAAATACTGGCGGACGGCGGACGGGGTTCACCATGTACCCAAAAGGCCGGCATCGGAACTGGTCTATCGGGTTTTATAATACCACCGATATAGCTCCCATCGGAACGGCACACTAGGGAAAGCCAGAATCGGCCATCTAACCCTCCATGTGTCCTTTTCCACTTGCAAAATCCCGCTCGTCCGGCGACAAAATCACCTGCGCCGTTTTAGGGAACTTGCCTTACGCCCAATGGGGCTATTAGGCACGAAAATAGAAATCAATCCTATGAAAATGAAATATAAGACAGTGCTTTTGCTGGGGCTTGGCATGACGCTCGGCTTAGGCATCGCCAAGGCGGAAAATCCTGCATCGGACTCGGTGGCAGAAGAGGCCAAACAGTCTACGGCGACAGAAACGGCCGAATACCATTACATTCCTTCCGAGGAGAACTTGCAGGCTCGGGAACATTTCCGCGACCAGAAATTCGGCATTTTCCTGCAT
Organism: Candidatus Pullibacteroides excrementavium; assembly: GCA_017694335.1. Taxonomy (GTDB): domain Bacteria; phylum Bacteroidota; class Bacteroidia; order Bacteroidales; family P3; genus Pullibacteroides; species Pullibacteroides excrementavium. The sequence goes on along the minus strand of JADIMZ010000020.1, from coordinate 4,935 downwards.
TGGGGCCTGTACAGCATGCTGGCGCAGGGCGAATGGTACATGAACCGGGGCATAGACCATGAGGAATACCGCAAGCTGGCCGGGGGCTTCTACCCTTCCCGCTTCGATGCGGCCGAATGGGTGTCGGCCATCAAGGCTTCGGGAGCCAAATACATTTGTTTCACGACCCGGCATCACGAAGGCTTTTCGATGTGGGATACCGAATTTTCGGACTACAATATCGTGGATGCCACGCCTTTCAAGCGGGATGTGCTGAAGGAACTGGCCGAGGAATGCCAGAAGCAGGGAGTCGGCTTGCATCTGTATTATTCGCATTTGGACTGGGATCGGGAAGACTATTATCCTTTGGGACGGACAGGCCGTGGCACCGGACGCGACCATCACGGGGAATGGGCTTCTTATTATGCGTTCATGAACCATCAGATACGGGAATTGCTGACGGAATACGGCCCTATCGGGGCTATCTGGTTCGATGGCTGGTGGGATCACGACCAGGACAGCAATTTCGACTGGCAGCTGCCGGAACAGTACCAAATGGTGCATGAGCTGCAGCCTGCGTGCCTGATCGGGAACAACCATCATCAGGTGCCGTTCGAGGGCGAGGATATCCAGATTTTCGAGCGGGATCTGCCGGGCGAGAACACGGCGGGCTTGTCGGGTCAGGATATCAGTTCCTTGCCGTTGGAGACTTGCCAGACGATGAACGGGATGTGGGGCTACAAGATTGCCGACCAAGACTACAAGGATACGCGGACCTTGATCCATTATCTGGTACGGGCGGCCGGACGCAATGCCAACCTGCTGCTGAATATCGGCCCGCAGCCTGACGGCGAGCTTCCTGCCTTGGCCTTGGAACGGCTCAAGGAAATCGGGGAATGGATGGAGGTTTACGGGTCTACGCTGTACGGGACGCGGGGCGGCGAAGTGAGTCCGCGGGACTGGGGCGTGATGACGCGCAAAGGCGACAAGCGGTATGTGCATGTATTGGACTTGCCGGACAAGGGGCTTTTTGTGCCGGTGACGGGGATGAAAGTGAAGCGGGCCAAGGAGTTCGCTTCCGGGAAGCCGGTCAGGTTCAAGCAGGACAAGGAGGGGGTGTGGCTGTTGTTCGGGAAGGTGCCGGAAGAGGTTGATTATGTGATAGAGCTGGAAATACAATGAAACGTTCGGAATTCAAGATAGAAGTTTGCGCCAATTCGGTGGAAAGCGTCAAGGCGGCGGTCGAAGCCGGGGCGGACCGGGTGGAGCTTTGCGCCGGGATGCCGGAAGGCGGCACGACCCCCTCTTATGGCTGTATCAAACAGGCCTGCACAGTGGAGGGCATTGCTGTGAATGTGATTATCCGTCCCCGGGGCGGGGATTTCCTCTATTCGGCTGAGGAGCAGGCGGTCATGCTGGAGGATATCCGGATAGCCAAGCAGTTAGGGGCAGCCGGTATCGTGAGCGGGATGCTGCAAGAGGACGGCCAGGTGGACCGGGCGTTTCTGGAGCAGTGCATAGAGGCTTCTTATCCCCTGCCCTTCACCTTTCATCGGGCCTTCGACATGTGCCGGGAACCCTTGGAAGCCTTGGAGATTTTGGAATCGGCCGGTTGCGCACGGCTTTTGAGTTCGGGCATGAAAAATTCGGCTTTGGAAGGGACGGGATTGCTCAAGGAATTGGTCTGTCGGAGTGGAAAGCTGATTGTGATGCCGGGCTGCGGGATCAATGCCGGGAATATCGGCCGCATTGCCCGGGAGACCGGAGCCAAGGAATTTCATCTTTCCGGCCGTAGCCGCATCGAGAGCCGGATGCAGTTCCGCAATCCGGAAGTCTCGATGGGCGGCACCGTCCATATAGAAGAATACGCCCGCGATGCCAGCGACCCGCAAAAGATCCGCCAGGCCATCGAGGCGTTGCTGTAGCTGGAAAAAATACTTCAGCTATTTTCAGTAAAAGGATTCTTCTGGATATTTGCTAGTTGAATTCGGAATTTGTCCAGCCAAGAATTGGACAAATTGAAGCATCGTATCCATTATCAAGAGGCTCGATTATAGTGCAGCAAAAAACTGCACAAATTGTCCAGCCTGAGATTGGACAATGCCGAAGATACTAGCCCTTGCTATTCATGGCAAACTTGTGTCGCAAGACTGATTGCTGCATGGCATTGGATGGTCCGGTTCTATTTGGACTTCTGTGGCAAGATGAATAAATTAGCGGCTGTTTTTGTTGGACATGGGATAATAACCACCTGAAAAATCCGACTGAACTCTAAAATATTTATCATGGAAACCATCTTGTCCCCTGCCCTGCAGGACACCAAAAGAACGCAGAGCCTGAAAAAAATGCCAAGTACCAAAAAATGGCACTGGGGAAAAACGATAGCCTCTTTCCTTCTGGTTCTCTGCACCATGCCTTTGGGTCATGCGCTGATGAAAGTCATGGAATCCAATCTGACCCCCTCGGCCTTGCATCCGGCCGCCTTCGCGATGGGTGCGGCAGGATTAGCTATGGTCATCATCGGTGTCTTTGCCAAAGGCGATACCAAGCAGACCCTTTGGGGGTTGTTCGGCGGGCTTCTCTTTTGGACAGGATGGGTCGAATTCCTGTTTGCATATTACGCAGGCCGATACGGAGTCCATTACGACTTGGTGGGTTCCGGCATTGTCACCACCACGACCGAGTATCTGAACGGCATCGGCATCCAGCATCAAACCTTGATTAACGGCGTCAATGTCAACGACATGCCTGTGTCCGAGCTGAAAGCTCTCACCGGCTCCCGCCCCGAATACCTGATCATGCCTGCCACTTTCGGCATTTGGATGATGTTCACGATATTGTACCTGTTCAATACCCGGTCCGGCTGCTTGGCTTATAATTGGCTGCAAAAAGTATTCTTCGGGAAGAGGCGTCAGGAAATCGTGCCACACAGCATGTCCCGCCACGCTTCCATCACTACCTTTCTGGAGCTGAACGTCATGATGTGGACACTCTACCTGTTGCTGATGTTCTTGTACGATCCGGTTTTCTTGGGCGACAGCCATCCGGTTACGCTCGTTATCGCCATCGGCTGCTTGGTCGGCTCCATCTTCATGTTCCGGCATCAGCTCAAGCTGTCCGGCTGGGGCGCGAACATCCGCATGGGCATCGCCACCGTCATCATTTTCTGGACGTTCATCGAAGTCTTTTCCCGAAACCAACTGCTTGCCGAATTCTGGATCGACCCGATGAACCACAAGGCGGAGATGCTCTGCATCCTGGCTTGCTTCGTGGCTCTTGCCCTGTTTTTCATTATTCGCGCCGCCCGGAAAAAAGCGCAATAAGAAACCGCAATAATCGTACCTTTGCGCCCATGTTTGATGCTTCGATAGGATCCCATGCCCCCGTGCAGGGCTTGGACTTCATTGCCATTGATTTTGAAACCGCTACCGGAGGCCGCGCTTCGGTCTGCGAAGCCGGTATCTGCGTGGTGAGGGATGGCCGGATCAAGGAAACCCGTTCCTGGCTGGTCCGTCCCAAGGACAACTACTACCATTGGGGTAATATCAAGATTCATGGAATCCGGCCACAGGATACGGCCCGCTCCCCGGAATTTCCGGCCGTATGGTCCATGATTCTGGGGTACTTGCAGGAAACTCCCGTCTTGGTGGCCCACAATGCGGCTTTCGACATGAGCTGCATCCGGTATTCGTTGGAATATTACGGCTTGGAAAAGCCTGACATAGACTATTACTGTTCCTTGCGGGCCGCCCGTCATCTTTACGATTTCAGCCGCAATTCATTGGATTTCCTCTGCCACCAGTTCGAGATTCCGTTCGGCCATCATCACCGGGCCGGGGACGATGCCGAGATGTGCGCCAAGCTTTTCTTGAAGGAAATCCGCGATGCCGGCTGGTGCGGCCTGGAGGAGATGGACTATTGCCGGGGAAAGCTGTAAAGGCAGATATCCTCCTGATGAGGTAGAAGTATGCCCATCGGAGGTGGTTGGTAGATAACGAAAAAGGATGGAAACGGCAGGCGTTCCATCCTTATTATTTATGTCGTTGCTATTAGTCTTTGAACACACTCTTCCAGCTTTGCATCAAGCAGCGCGAAAATCACGTTCAACAAAGAGGACGCAATGCGTTTGTTCAATGCTCGCTAAACAAAACGAAGTTGATGTTACTTGCCTAGTTTAGTGGCTTTGTTCTGCTTATGGATTTGAACACCTGCCCAAATGGAAGCGATGATGCCTCCAACAATGCAGAGAGAAAACAAAACTATCAGTTCCATGCTATTTCCCTTTCTTTTTAGTTGCCAAGATGAGGAACATGAAACCCGTGAAGAACAAAACAGCTACGGCCACTATCCCTATATAGATAAGAGACCCTGCCTCAAAATCCATCTTCACGAGACCCGCAATAATGAGACCTGCGAAAACTAATTTCCCTAAATCAAGGCAAAGTTTTCCTGACTCCTTTATAATGTCCCTTTTATCTTGTATGTCCATAAAAACAAAGATACTTACAAAAATCGGTATATACAAACAGACTTTTTCGAACCTTATCAGGTTTGATTTTTGATAACTTTTTGATTTCTAGGAGAAATTAAAATTCTGTTAGACGCTATTTTCCTGTAAAAGTGGAGCATATGGGACTCGAACCCACTACCTTTTGATTGCGAACCAAACGCTCTACCAGATGAGCTAATGCCCCGTTTCGCTTGCTCGGCAGTGATAAACAGCCTGTTAACCATTCTTCTCTGCTGCAAAGGCGGTGCAAATATACAATTTTAACTAAAACCGCCACCGAAAACAGGGAAATTTTGAAGAATTTCGACTTCGTCGTTTATACGGTAGCGCCTCGGCGGTGCAAATCGAACAAGTTCGTTTGCACCGCTCTCGGCTTCTGTGTATATTCAGCTTCGCCGCATATACGGTGGCGCCTCGGCGGTGCAAATCGAACAAGTTCGTTTGCA
>JADIMZ010000019.1 GCA_017694335.1 Candidatus Pullibacteroides excrementavium | reverse complement strand
GCTCATATGTTCCAATATTGACTATATTAGCTTCGATTTAGACCAATCCGGTTTGCGACATATACCCTTACTTTGCGGTCTCTCAAAAAGAGAAAGACCTACAGGCTGGGAATAGGTTATTTCCTGCCAATCAAACTCGTCCAGACACAACAAACGACAAAAGACAATATCATGAGGTTAAGAAACTTAGCACCCGGACTTCTGATGGGCCTGACTGCTATCCTGAGCGGATGCCAAAACCGTCAAGGACAGATTAGCACGCCCGAGTATCCCGTCCTGAGCATTTCCACCACGGACAAAGTCCTGAACAGCACCTACTCGGCCATCGTCCGAGGCCGGCAGGATATCAATATCTACGCCCAGGTTTCCGGAAAAATCACCGAAGTGAAAGTAACCGAAGGCCAGGTTGTGAAAAAAGGCCAAGTGCTTTTCATCATCGACCAAGTTCCCTATATCGCCGCCCTGCGAGCCGCCGAAGCCAATCTGGAAGCTGCCAAAGTGGGCGTGGAATCGGCCCAATTGGATTACGACAACACCCTGGCCCTCTACGAGCATCAAGTAGTGTCCGAATACGAACTCAAATCGGCCCTCAATGCCCTGCATAGTGCCAAAGCCACCCTTGCCCAGATGGAGGCCCTCGAAATCGAGGCCAAGAACAACCTCTCTTATACCGAAGTCAGCAGTCCTTCCGACGGCGTAGTCGGCACCCTGCCCCTGCGCGAAGGCAGCCTGGTAAGCGCCAACAGCGCCGAGCCGCTCACCACCGTTTCGGACAACGCCAGCATGTACGTCTATTTCTCTTTCAACGAAAATAAAGTCCTGGAATTAGGACGGCAATACGGAAACCTCGGCAATGCCATCAAGAACATGCCCGATATCCAGCTCCAGCTCAGCGACGGCTCGATTTACAGCCATAGCGGAAGAGTGGAAAGCATCAGCGGGCTGATCAATGAGAATACCGGCACGGTCTCCGTCCGGGCGGTCTTCCCCAATCCCGACCGCTTGCTGCTAAGCGGAGGCAACGGCAGCGTCCTGATGCCCCAGACCTACCAAGATGTCATCCTGATTCCCCAGGAAGCCACCTACGAACTTCAAGACAAGATATTCGTATATAAAGTAATCGACGGGAAAACCAAGAACACCCAGATCAAAGTCTCGGAAATGAGCGACGGCAAGGAATACATCGTGACCGAAGGCTTGCAGCCCGGAGATGTCATCGTGGCTTCCGGAGCGGGATTATTGAGAGACAATATGGAAATCAAGACTGTAGAATAATTATGAGCAAGAATATATTCATCAAACGACCTGTCCTGGCCATCTGCATCTCGGTCGCGATTGTCTTCCTCGGCATTTTGGCCTTGAAAGGTCTGGCTATCGAGAAATACCCCGATATCGCGCCGCCCACCGTGCACGTATCGGCCTCGTACATGGGAGCCAGCGCCGAAACGGTGCAGAAAGCCGTCCTGGTTCCCTTGGAAGAAGCCATCAACGGCGTGGAGAACATGACCTATATGGAATCGACCGCTTCCTCCGGTTCGGCCAGCATCAGCATTTACTTTACCCAAGGCACCGACCCGGATCAAGCCGCCGTGAACGTCCAGAACCGGGTTTCCCGCGCCCAGAGCCAGCTGCCGAGCGAAGTGACCCAGGTGGGCATCACCGTCAATAAACGCCAGCCCAGCACTTTGGCCATCATCGGAGTCTATAGTCCGGACGATTCCTTCGACGAGACCTTCATCACCAACTACATCAATATCAACATCGCGCCCCAGATCCAACGTATTCAAGGCGTGGGAGATGTGCGCTGCATGGGTGCCACCTACGCGATGCGGATCTGGCTCGACCCGGAAAGCATGGCCCAATACGGCCTGGTACCCTCCGATATCGCCCAAATCATGGACGAACAGAACATCGAAGCCTCGATGGGTTCGTTCGGCGAAAACTCCGAAAACGTGTTCAACTACACGATAAAGTACCGGGGTCGCTACGAAACGCCCGAAGAATTCGGCAACATGGTAGTCCGCGCCAATGAAGACGGAGAAGTGCTGCGGCTCAAGGATATAGCCCGGATCGAATTAGGCAACCAGAGCTACGAATACGAAGGAGGCTTAAGCGGGCATCCCGGCGTGACGATGATGATCAACCAGACCGCCGGATCGAACGCCACCGAAATCAACAATCAGATTGAAGCCTTGCTCAAAGACCTGTCCAAGAACTTCCCGCCGGGACTGGACTACCTCTACCTGCAAAATACCAACGATTTCCTCTTCGCCTCCATCCACGAAGTCATCAAGACCCTGATCGAAGCCATCATCCTGGTCGTCTTAGTGGTATTCTTCTTCCTGCAAGACTACAAGCTGACCCTGATTCCGACCCTCTCGCTTTTGGTATCCCTGATTGGGGCTTTCGCGGCGGTCTATCTGTTCGGATTCAGCCTCAACCTATTGACCTTGTTCGCTTTGATTCTGGTCATCGGGACGGTAGTGGACGATGCCATCGTGGTGGTCGAAGCCGTCCAGGCCAAAATGGACGAGGGCGAACGGAACTCGGTCAAAGCCACCGAATCGGCCATGCACGATGTGACAGCGGCCGTGGTAACCGCCACCATCGTGTTCATGGCGGTGTTCATCCCGGTTTCCTTCATGGGCGGCACCAGCGGCATCTTCTACCAGCAATTCGGCTTGACGATGGCCGCCGCGGTAGGTATCTCGGCTATCAACGCCTTGACCCTCAGCCCGGCCCTGAGCGCCCTGTTGCTGCAAAAACGCCACAAACGCCAGAAGTTCACCGTCTGGGTCAGGAAGGTCTATGAAATTTCCTATTCAGCCCTGCTCAGCAAATACACTTCCGGCCTCCGATTCCTGCTCAAACGCAAATGGATTGCTGCCGCCAGCTTGGTTGTGGCCGTGGCCGGACTGGTCTATCTGCTGGGCGACACCAAGAAAGGGCTTATCCCCGACGAAGACACGGGGTCTCTGTTCGTTTCCATCAATACCTCCCCGGGCAGCACGACCCAGTTCACCTCAAGCATCGTGGACAAAATCGAAGACATTGTAAAGACCTACCCGGAAATCAAAGCCTATTCCCGCGTGGTCGGCTTCAGCATGGCAGGCGGTGCCGGCGGTTCTTCGGGCATGCTTATCCTCCAGCTGAACGACTGGAGCGAACGCAAAGGCAAAGAACACAGTGCCAATGCGGTCATGGCTCGTCTCAACCGCGATGCCAAGGCCGTGACCGATGCCGAAGTCTTTGTAATGGCACCCAGCATGATTCCCGGCTACGGGACGGGGAATGCCGTGGAATTCTACCTGCAAGACCGCAAAGGCGGGGATATCCATGATTTCTTCAATATCTACCAGAATTTCCTGGCCGAACTGAACAAACGCCCCGAAGTGATGGCGGCTTTCAGCTCGTTCAAAGTGGATTACGTGCAATATATCGTGGATGTGGATGCCGCCAAATGCAAGCGAGCCGGGGTCTCCCCCTCGGACGTGCTGAACGTGATTTCAGGCTATTACGGCGGGATTTACGCTTCCAATATCATCCGTTTCTCCAAAGTATACCGGGTCATCATCCAGTCCGAACCCGAATACCGCCTGGATCAAAGCTCGCTCGACAACATCTACTTCCGCAACGGGGACGAGATGGCGGCCGTAAGCCAGTTTGTCACGATAAAGAAGACCTCCGGCCCGGAAAGCCTGAGCCGCTTTAATTTGTTCAACAGTATCTCCGCCCATGCCACGATTGCTTCCGGATACAGTTCCGGGGATGTCATCAACGCCATCGGGGAAGTGGCCGAACAGACCCTGCCCGAAGGCTACGGCTACGATTTCGGAGGCTCTTCCCGTGAACAAAGCCGAACCGACAACACGGCCTTCATCTTGATTGTCAGCACTATTTTGGTATATCTGCTGCTATGCTCGCTTTACGAAAGCTTCTTTGTGCCTCTGGCCGTAATCTGCTCCATTCCTTTCGGTATCTTCGGATGCTTCTTGGGGGCCAAAATCTTCAATGTGGAAAACAACATCTACTTGCAGACCGGTATGATCATGATTATCGGGCTTCTGGCCAAGACCGCGATTCTGATTACCCAGTACGCCAGCGAAGCCCGGCGTTCGGGCATGAGCATCAAGGAAGCCGCCTTCCATGCCGCCAGGGTGCGTCTGCGGCCTATCCTGATGACGGTGCTGACCCTGATTTTCGGGATGCTTCCCCTGCTTTACTCCACCGGTGCCGGGGCCAATGGAAACCGCACCTTGGGCGCCGGGGTCGTGGGCGGGATGACCATCGGGACCATCGCCCTCCTGTTCGTGGTTCCGCTGTTCTTCATGATATTCCAGAAACTGCAAGAAAAATACGGTTTGATCTTAGGCCGTGGAAAGGAGGTTGAGGATGCAGACGCGCAATAAACCGACAGCCGGAAACACTATGCAAAACACCAACACCACAAAAAAGACGTCAACGCCCGCTCCGGCCAAGACCGGGCGCGGCTTGGCGGCTGTCCGGAAATCCGCCGGACTGTGCCTCTGCCTGGCTACTGTCCTGAGCTTCAGCAGCTGTGGCATCTACGGCAAATTCAAAGGAGCGAGCTACCAAGGTTCAGAGCAAGTCTTCGGCCCGCTACAAGCCGCGCCCGACTCCGTAGCTGAATGGAAAGACCGGCGCATGGGAAACCAATGGGACAGCCTTCCCGCCTATACCCGGATTTCGCAAGGAGACAGCCTCAATCTGGGACAATGCGACTGGCGGAGTTTCTTCACCGACCCCTATTTGACCGCTTTGATTGACACGGCCCTGAAAAACAATGCCGATATGCAGACCGCCCTGCTCAATGTGCAGGAAGCCCAGGCCTCGCTCAAAGCCTCCAAATTAGCTTTCCTGCCCTCGTTCAACATCTCGCCCGGCGGAGGCATCAGCGGCACGACAGACCAAGCCGGCAGCTGGAGCTACCAGCTTCCCGTCAACGCCTCCTGGGAAATAGACCTGTTCGGCAACCTGCTCAACAGCAAGCGTTCCCGCCAAGCGGCCTTGCTGCAGACCCAAGCCTACGCCCAAGCCGTCCGTTCCCAGCTTATCGCCACCGTGGCCGCCACCTATTACGCCTTGCTAGCCTTGGACGAACAGTCCCGGATTTATGCCGAGACCGAAGCCAGCTGGCGGCAAAACGTAAGCGTGACAAGTCATTTGGTAGAGGGTGGCAAGGCCAATTCGGCATCGCTCTCCCAGACCCAGGCCAATTACTACAATGTGCTGAACCAGCTCATCGACATCCGCCAGCAAGTGATGCAGACCGAGAATTCCTTATGCAGCCTTCTCGGAATCCCGCCTCAGGAAATAAGCAGAGGACGCATGGACGACTGGCAAAGCCCGACCGACATCCAAGTGGGCATCCCCCTGCTTGTCTTGCGCCAACGACCCGATGTGAACCAAGCCGAACAAGCCCTGGCCCAAGCCTTCTACAATACCCAGCAGGCTCGTTCCGAGTTCTTCCCCTCCATCACCATTACCGGGACATTCGACTTCGGCGAAATGCTTTACAATGCCTTGGGATCGCTCTTCCAGCCCATTTTCCAAAGCGGGGCCTTGAAGGCCAACCTGGACATTGCCAAAGCCCAAGAGAAAGAAGCTGAAATCGGTTTCCGCCAGACCCTGATCGATGCCGGCATCGAAGTGAACGATGCCATCATGGCCGTCAAGAGCGCCCAAGCCAAGACCGAGAACTACGCCCTGCAAGTCAGCCACTTGCAAGATGCCGTACAAAGCACCCAACTCCTAATGAAACATGGCTCCACCACCTATCTGGAAGTGCTGACAGCCCAGCAAAGCCTGCTTTCGGCGCAAATCAGCCAAGTAGCCAACCGCCTGACCGAGATATCCAGCTGCATTTCGCTCTACCAGGCCTTGGGCGGCGGCACATCGACCGATATGCCCCAAAACGCAGACAGCAAGAAACGGAAATGAGCAAATTAGAGGATTTCAGCCGCTTGTTTGCAGACAAGCATATCGAGCAAGGCACCCTTCAGGCCGAAGTCCGGTTCTCGAACTACGCTTGGAACAGCCAAGAAGCGTTCAAACCGGTCTCCGACCTGATGATCGTGTTCATCATCCTCAAAGGTTCGCTGCAAATCAATATCGACGGCCAAACCCAGACCTGCACGAACAAGACCAACAACTTAATCGACATCAAGCCCTTCAACCGCATCGAAGCACTGCAAATCGGAAAAGGGATGCATGCTTACGTAATGGCCATCAGCCGGTCTTTCATGGATGCCGCCGCCCATGGCAACCGTCCCGTGCTGCGTGCCATGCACCAGTTCTCTTCCAATTTCTATTCCTTGAAGAGAACCGAAATCGACATTCTGCTGACCTACTTCAAACTGATTCAGCAGAACACCCGTAGCGGAGAATCCGCCTTGGACAAAATCATCTTCCAGCACACGGTGCTGTTATTCCACGCCAAAGTCATCAAAATGACCGAAGCTTATCTGAAAACACCTTTGAAGCCCCAGGAGATTTCGCGTCCCACCCTGCTCTGCAACCGTTTCTTCTCCCTGCTCGAAACCCAGGCGACCAAGGAACACGAAGTAAGTTTCTACGCCCGCAAACTAAGCATATCCACCCATTACCTGACGCGCATCTGCCAGCGTTACACAGGCAAAAGCGCCAACCAGACCATTGCCGACATGCTGGTCACCGAGGCTTCGGTTTTCCTGCGCAAACCCGAACTTTCCATCCAGCAGGTAGCCGACCAGCTCGGCTTCAGCGATGCCTCCACTTTCGGCAAATTCTTCCGCCGCCATACCGGCAAGACGCCTACCGAATACCGGAACGAAAACTCAATTCCCCTCATTATCGACTGACGGAGGACTATGCACTTTTGGAGGCATTCCAGCAAAACCCTGTCAAGAACCTCAACCGCCCACAAACAAAAGAAAGGCGCATCGGAACGATGGCCCGGCTCTTGTATCGATCCGCTTTTCCACTTTTCCGATGCGCCTTGATCACGCAATCACAAATATCCGGATTCAGAATCTATTCCGCTTTCTTACGGCTTTGCCCCGTCTTCGACTCCGAAGCAACCGAAGTTGCCGATGTCTTGGACGCGGATTTTTTCACTGTCTTGGCCGATGAGGCCGGTTTGGAATCCGTCTTCGCCGACTTGGGAGAAGCCGCTTTTTCAACCGCCTTGCCTCGTGCCGCCCGTTTTTTCGCGGCAGAAGCCGGTACGGAATCCTTGGCCGGATTGTCAAACTCCTGCGAAGCCGCTTTCACATCCGAGACCGCGACAGCCGCTTTCTTGCGAGTACCAGGCCGCTTGGCCGCCGTCTTCTGGCGAGGCTTCTCCTCCTGCGGATCCTCCACGGCTTTCAACACCGCTTCAGCCCCCTTGCGAACGACCCTCCGCACAGCCTTTTCAGCCGAATCCATCGCATTGGCCGCTTTTTCGGCTATCTTATCCACATCCGGATCCAAGGCTTTCTGACCCAAATCCTTCACTTTGCGAACCGTTTTCTTGGCAGCCTGCCCAGCCTTTTCCGCTGTTTCCGCCACAAAATCCTTCACCGCTCCCGCTTTGTCCTGAGCCGCCCCGGCATCACTCTCTTCCACTTTGGCTTTCCGGTTCTTTTTCATCTTAGAAAACATCCCTTTGACCGCCTTGCCCACCGAATCCATCGCCCCGGCCAAAGCATCAGCCGCCGAATCCACCACGTCCGAAGCCGCATAAGCCGCCGCGTCCACCGCCTTGCGGACCGAATCCGGCACGAAATCGGACAAAATGTCTTTTTCCACCGGCTTGCCATCCTCATCCACCCAGCCGCCAATCTTCATCCGCCCTACGAAATCGGACCATACATTCATATAATTGATATAGGCATCGTAAGGCGAATCATACGGATTCAGGTAACGGATCGAAGGCGTTTCGGTGAAGTACTTGGTTGACATGAAGCCCAGGTTTTCCACCCCAGTCAGGAAGCGGAAATCCTTCTGCAATTCCGGATCGGAGCAATGCAGCATGGCCGGACACACCCTACGCCAATTCTCCATTACATCCTTCTGCAAATCATTGGCATAGAAAGCGGTCAAATCCCTTTCCTCATCTACATCCGAAATCGTGAACGGCACATGCAAGGCAGGGTTTTCACCGGGCAACGCACATAATTCTTCCAAATGGGCAAAGCAGAAGCCGCTCCCGTTCAACACCTTGCCCGGCAAAGCTTCGAAAAAGTCAAATATGCCGCTCTCCTTCTCCTGAAACTCGCCCATTACCGCGTAATTGACATACAAAGTCACATGACTGCCCCCCTGCAAATCCGCCTTGCCGACCTGCATCCTTTCCACAAAACTATCCGCCGTCACAGGCCATACGCCGCTGTCCTTGCGCGAGAAACGCAGACTGATATCCTCGCTGAGCACGCCATCGCGCAGAATCAGCTTCAAGTTTTCCGTAGGATGCTTGTACACCACATGCGGGCTCTTCCAGCCTAGAACCGGCTTGGCCCCTTCGGTCAGCATCCCCGTCATACCCATTTCCGCCGCTGCCTTGCCGATACCGTCATCATACAGCAGCTGCGTTCCGGCCAGTACCTTTGCCTGACGGCCGAAGACTTCCTGCAATCGTCGGTTATGGCTTTCCACCTGGCGTTTCCAAACCTCCTTGTCCATCACCGAACTGGCGCTGACACTGTAATCAGTAGCGGCTAGTTCCACATTGGGACAGGCCACCACCCGCTTGAAATCTTCCAAAAGCTCCGGCATATACCATTGCATCTGGTCAATCGCGTTGCCGCTGAACACGAAAGAGACCTTGAACTTCTCCCCGTATCTTTCGAACAGACGCATCATCAAAGCATTGGCCTGGTAATAAGACCTCTCCGAAAAACGTTTCAGGATATACTTGTTCCGGTAGTCGTCGTAATAATTATGTCTCTCACCTATATCGAAAAACCGATACGTCCGCAAATAAAACGGATGGTGAATCTTGAAAACGAGGCTTAAACTGTCCATAACGATCCCTCCTATTTCACTACAGAAAGATATACTTGTTTTATTTTCTCCGCGGCCGAACTCCATTTGAGCGAATTGGCATCGGCCGAACCCATCCGGGCAAAGGTTTCCGAAAGCGCCGGATAATGCAGCAGCCCGTAAATGGCATCGGCCATCGCATCCACATCCCAGAAATCCACCTTGAGCGCATGGTTCAGAATCTCGGCCACGCCCGACTGCTTGGAAATGACCACCGGGACTCCGGACCGCATGGCCTCCAGCGGCGAAATCCCGAAAGGCTCCGAAACCGAAGGCATCACATACACATTGCTCATCGCGTACATCCGGTCCACATCCATGCCTTTGAGGAAACCGGTGAAATGGAAACGGCTGCCCAAGCCTAAGGATGCCACCTGGCGCACAATCTTATGCAGCATATCGCCCGAGCCGGCCATCACGAACTCCACGTTCTTGTCCTTTTCCATCACTAAACGAGCCGCTTCCACAAAGTATTCCGGCCCTTTCTGGTAGGTGACACGTCCCAAAAAGGTCACAATCTTGCGTTTGGAATCCATCTTCGGCTTCTGCACCGCCTTGGCCGAAGAACCCGGTTCCACCGCATTATAGACGGTAAACACCTTGGAAGCGTCTATTCCATAACGCTTTATGACAATATCCCGTGTATAGTTGCTCACCGTGATAATCCGGTCGGCAGCCAGCATCCCTTCCCGTTCGATTCCATAGACCACCGTGTTCACATTCTCTCCCGAACGGTCGAATTCCGTGGCGTGGACATGTATCACCAGGGGTTTGCCACTGGCTTTCTTGGCCGCGATGCCCGCCCGGTAGGTCAGCCAGTCATGGGCATGGATCACATCGAACTGGTTGCGCATGGCAATTTCCACCGCCACCATCGCGTAATGCTCCACTTCCTCCATCAGATTGGCCCGGTAAGCCCCGGAAAACTCATACTTGCGCCGACTGTATGCCGCCACATCGAACACGGTACGGGACTGCTTCAGCTTCTCTATCTCGAAATACTGCCCCAAACCCATATAGGGAATCAAGCCCGATTCCACTTGGATATAGGTCAGGTTCTTGAAAAGTTCCTTATATACCGTGTTGCGCAAATCGATCTCCACATCCGAGGCATTGACCATCGTGGCCACCGAGGCATCCTCGTCCCCATGCAGTTTCGGTGCCACGAAAATCACCTCGACCCCTTGGGCCAGCAATCCCTTGCACATCCCGTAACAGGCAGTCCCCAGACCTCCTGTGATATGCGGAGGGAATTCCCAGCCGAACATTAATACTCGCATCTGTATCTGTTTTTTCTTATTTCTTCCATCCTTCCGGCCTCTGCCCGCCGGACAACCGATTTCTTGCCGCAGCCTCGCGCAAGATTCCCCTTGCCCCGATGCGGATCGCTTCCCGGTCGCTCGGCCCGCCGCCGTTACCTCCTCCGTCCGCCCTCCTTGGCTTCCGCCTTGTGACCGTAACGCAGAAACGAACGAATCCGCAAGAGTTCAGCCACGCTCCACGCCTGGCTGATGGCACCTTTGGCGGAATAGGGAGGATCTCCGTCGTAAATCTCGGCAATGCTGCCGATGCAGGCTTCTTCCAATGCCGGTTCGAAGCCCCGGTACAATTTTTCCACAAAGCCTTTCATGCTGTCCCCGTAAATCTTGAAACAGGCCTGCACGAAATGTCCCAACAACCAAGTCCAGACTGTCCCTTGATGATAGGCCCAATCCCTTTCCGCCTGATTTCCCTTGTACACGCCCTTGTAGCGCGGGTCGGAAGGCGCCAAGGTCCGCAAGCCCCTCGGGGTCAGCAGACAGCCTTTGACCGTTTCCAGCACCAGCTGCCCTACTTTCTCGCTGACCGGCGAATAAGGCAACGACACCGCCAAAATCTGGTTGGGCCGTATGCTCCAATCCCGTATATCATCCTTGACCGTATCGGCCAAATAGCCTTTGCCCTTATCCCAGAAACAATTCTTGAACACATCGGGGAACTTGTCCATCAAGGGTTTCCAGCCTTGGATGAAATCCTTGTCCGCCTCCTTGCCGCTCGCTTGCTCGGCTTCCAGGGCAAACATGACTGCATTATACCATAGCGCATTGATTTCCACCGGTATACCATCCCTTTGCGTAACCGGTTTCCCGTCCACGACGGCATCCATCCAAGTCAAAGCGTAACCCGGTTTTCCCGCATATATCAAGCCCTCGGGGGTCATCCCTATACCGAAATCCCCGCCTTTGGCGTATTCTTCAATCACCTGCTTCACCGCCGGGCCGAACTCCTCCCAGATTTCCCGCGTTGAACCCTGGTGAAGGGCGTACTGCTGCACATCCCACACGAACCACAGCGGGGCATCCACCGAATTGTAGGCAGACTGCTCGCCATAGCCCACATTGGGGAACATGGCTCCTACCTGATCCTTGACCATGCCGCGAAGCACCTCTATATACTCGTCCTCATGCCCGGTACACAGCGCCAGCCCCGGCAAGGAAATGAAGGTATCCCGTCCCCAAGGCCCGAACCACGGATAACCGGCCACCACTTGCAAACGCTTTTCCTGCCGGACGAAGAACGTCCTCGCTGCAGCCTCCAAACAATGATCCAAATTGTCCAATGGCTTCAATTCCTTGCAGGCCTCCACGAACATGTCTTCAATCCGCTCCGGCGATTCAACCTCATGCAAGCCGACCGCCAGATATACCGGCTGACCCACATGAAGCCCGAAGAGGAAATTTCCCGGCGTGAACAAATCCTCATGCCCCGGGTATCCCCGATCTATCTCGCAGGCATATTCCACATTGCGATACCAATCCGGCTTGGCAATGAAACCCGGCTCGCACGAAAACTGCATATACAAATCGGAAAAAACCGGGTACAGACGGCTCTTGATCCCATTGGGCACGTACTGCATCTCCGTGCAGGCATCCTCGTTGCGGTAAGTCAGCGCATGGGCATCCCGAAAAGCCAAGAACGGCTTGATAGCCAAATAGGTATCCGAATGGGCATCGATCAAGGTGTACTTTAGGATAAGCCTGTTTTCGGAAGAGTGCATCAAGAGTTCTTTCCGGAACACGACCCCGCCCACATGGTAAGTCCATACAGGATGGGTAATATATTCGAAATGCTCCAGATACTTATGCCCCTTAGGCTCTATGACATTGCCCCCGTACTGCTTCACGCCGAGATGGAACTCGCTCTCTCTTTGGATAATGGTTTCTTCGAGCGACGACAACAACACGAAATTGTCCTGCGACAGTTTCGGCTGGCGGCACACGAAAAGCCCATGGTATTTGCGGCTGTTGCACCCTACTATGGTTGACATTGCATAACTACCATTCTGAGAGACACATGCAAATTCTTTTCGAAGGGAGTCCTCCAAATTGGAGAGCTGGGTTTTGTTCAGTTCAAAATGATGCATAAAAATGTATTTGGTCCATCAATACCGGAGCTGCCGGAAAAGAATCTCTTGCCCGAACCCTAAATAGAATCACGATTCCCGTCAGATTCGAAGCGGAGCACAAAGAAAAAAGAAGACGCTTCTGCCCCTTTCCTTCCCGACATCCCGTCCCTATCCATAGTACAAGCATTCCTCATACTACTCTGCAAATATACGGAATTTGAAGCGCAAAGCCAAAAGAATTTTTTGTTACTTAAGTCCGAAATAATCCAAAACCACGTTCACCGGCAAGATTTTTCAAATTTCGCTGGTAACATACTCATTTCTTGCCGATACCGGCAAAATCGCGAAAGAACGTGGAACACGACCTGAACAAACTTGGCACTGCATCCGGCTTGCACTATCTTTGCAAACCCTGATAAAAGTATTTATGGTTGAATTCTTGCAAGGCTGGGGGTATATCGGTTTGTTCATCGGGGCGTTCTTGGCCGCGACCATCATTCCTTTTTCGTCCGACATACTGCTGATAGGAATCCTCTTAGCCGGTGGCGACCCTTGGATTTCCTTCCTCTCGGCCACGGCGGGCAACTGGCTCGGCGGCCTTACCTCCTACGGATTGGGCCGGATCGGCAAATGGGAATGGATCGAGAAATGGTTCCATGTCTCGGAGGAGAAGCTTCTCAAGCAGAAATCGAAAATCGACAAATACGGGTCATGGATTGCCCTCATCACCTGGCTGCCTTTCGTGGGCGATGTCTTTGCCATCGGCCTGGGATTCTACAAGCTGAACTTTGCCAAATGCGCTGTTTTCATGCTGATTGGGAAGGGGGCGAGGTTTGCCATTTGGATTCTTCTCTTCTACTTGAAAACGCAGTTATAGAGGGCATCTGCTTCGTTACGCTCGGTCGCCTGCGTCCTCACGTACAAAAGTACGCTCCGGCGCAGGCTTCCTCGCAAGCCTCGCATCTGCCCTCTATAACTGCGTTTTCTCCATCAATCCCGGCAGCAGTCACGTACCTAAGTACGCTCCTTCGCCTCGCTTCAGCTCAACGCCTCGTATCCATCGCCTATAAATACGTTTTCATCCCCCATATCCCACCTCCGTGCAGACAAAACATCCGATCTTCCGGTGCAGAATCCCTCGCAAGCCTCCTATAGCCGCGTTTTCTCCGTCAATCCCGGCATCAGTCACGTACAAAGTACGTCCCTTCGCCTCGCTTCAGCTCGACGCCTCGTATCCATCGCCTATAAATACGTTTTCATCCCTCTTATCCTGCCTCCGTGCCGACAAAACATCCGCTCTTCCGGCGCAGGCTCCTTCGCAAGCCTCCTATAGCCGCGTTTTCTCCGTCAATCCCGGCATCAGTCACGAACGGCAGTGCAAGCCGAATGCAGAGGCAAAGCTTGCTTGGACTCTGCTGAGGCGCAGCCTGCCATCGCTGCGGAGCAGCAACCTAAGTACGCTCCTTCGCCTCGCTTCAGCTCGATCCAAGATTCAAGTGTCGGATTTTTGTATCTTTGCCATGAAAACAGGTGCGGAAAAATGTAGAAAAACAGGACACAGACCCGCATAAAAATGTAGTTAAAGCATGGAAAGAACAACAATACAACAACTTAAAGAATGGAAGAGCAAATCAGATAGAAAACCTCTCTTGATCCATGGTGCCCGACAAGTAGGAAAGACCTGGCTTCTCCGGGAATTCGCCAAACGGGAATACCGGAAAGAAGCCTACATCGTATGCCGGAAAAACGAATTGGCACGGCAACTTTTTTCCCAGGATTTCAACATCGACCGTATCCTGCGAGGCCTGCGCGCCTTAAGCGGAGTGGACATCACCCCTCATGACACACTCATCATCTTAGACGAAGTCCAAGACATACCGGAAGCCTTGGAATCCTTGAAATACTTCAAAGAAGAAGCCCCGGAATACCATATCGCCGTAGCCGGTTCCCTGTTAGGCATCTCCTTGCACCAAGACGTATCCTATCCTGTAGGCAAGGTCAACGTAATCAACCTATACCCTATGAACTTTGAAGAATTCCTGCTTGCCAAAGGCGAAAACGAGGCCTGCAAACTGCTTCAAAGCCGGGACTACGACACATTGAACCTTCTGCACGAAAAATACACCGACCTGCTCCGGCAGTATTATTACGTGGGCGGAATGCCGGAAGCCGTCAAGAAATACGTGGAAACCGGAGCCCTGCAAGAGGTCAGGGATATCCAAGAGGGAATCCTGCAAGGCTACGGCCTTGATTTCTCCAAACACGCCCCCAAGGAACAAGTGCCGCGAATCCGGATGGTCTGGAGTAGCATCCCTTCCCAGTTGTTCAAAGAGAACAAGAAATTCATCTACGGAGCATTGCGCAAAGGGGCACGAGCCCACGATTTTGAAATGGCCATCCAATGGCTCATTGATGCCGGTTTGATTTACAAAGTCCCCCGCTGCACAAAACCGGAATTGCCCTTAAGCATCTACGAAGACCTCTCCGCCTTCAAGCTTTATATGCTGGACATCGGCCTCATGGGGGCCTTGGTTAAAACCGACCCGGCCAATATCCTGATCAAGAACGACATTTTCAAGGAATACAAGGGGGGGATGACCGAACAATATGTCTTGCAACAAATGAAAAGCAAGGATATAGCCCCCGTTTATTACCACAAGACGGACGATTCCCGCTTGGAAATCGACTTCCTTATCCAACGGAAAGGAGAAATGATTCCCATCGAGGTGAAGGCCGAAGGCAACGTCCGCTCCAACGCTCTGAGCCAGTTCCTCTCCCACAGGCCCGACCTCCAAGCCGAACGTTACTCCATGCTGCCCTACAAACGCCAAGGCAACTTGACCAATATACCGCTTTATGCGGTCTGAAGGTACAATCCGGCACACGCCTCTAATACGCCCGCGCGTTGCGGTTCTCCATATAGTTCACGAAAGAACGGCAAACCACCAGATTGCCGCCCGGCGTGGGATAATTCCCGGTAAAATACCAATCCCCCGTGTTCTGCGGGCAAGCCTTGTGCAGGTTCTCCACTGTCTGGTATATCACCTGGACTTCCGCCCGGATATGCTTGGTCTTGAGCATCCGCGCAATCTGCGCCGAAATCTCTTCATCCGTAAAAGGCGCGTAAATGGCCTTGACATGGTTCACCGCTTCCTGCCTCGGCAAATCCAACTGCGCCTTGCAAAGCTGGTAGGTTTCCTGGATCACATTGTCCATTCCCCTCTCCTTCAAAAGCGCGATAGCCGCCTGGAACGCAATAAAATCGCTCAGCTTGGCCATATCGATGCCGTAACAGTCCGGATAACGGATCTGCGGCGCGGACGACACGATGACGATTTTTTTCGGAGCCAGACGATCCAAAATCCGCAAGATGCTCTGCCGCAAGGTCGTACCCCGTACAATCGAATCGTCGATAGCCACCAACGAATCCGTATTCGTCCGAACCTGCCCGTATGTGACATCATAGACATGGCTTACCAAATCGTTCCGCTGGTCGTCGCCGGTAATGAAAGTCCGCATCTTGGCATCCTTGACCACGATTTGCTCCATCCGGGGCCGGAACGACAATATCTTCCTGAGTTCTTCCCAATCCGGCTTATGGTCCAAAGCCGCAATCTTCTTGGCTTTCTGCTCCTCGGTATAGGCGTAAACCGCATCCCGCATCCCGGTATAAGCCACCTGGGCCGTATTGGGAATCGAAGTGAACACGCAGTTCTCCAAATCGTAATCTATCGCCTCCAAAACGGCCGGCACCAGCAAAGCTCCCAACTTCTTGCGCTCCTCGTAAATCTGGGCATCGGTTCCACGGGAGAAATAGATATGCTCGAACGAACAAGGCGTCTGCTTTTCAACCGGTTCCAGACAAGGAGATATTTCTACCTCCCCGCTATAACGCGAAAGGATGATATGACCCGCCGGCAGTTCCGTCACCTTTTCAAAAGGCACGTTGAACACCGTCTGGATTACCGGACGTTCCGAAGCCACTACCAAGACCTCGTCATCGCAATAATAATAAGCCGGACGGATGCCGTGACGGTCGCGGATCACAAACGCATCCCCGTAGCCCACCATGCCGCCGAACACGAAACCGCCGTCCCAATCCTCGGCAATCTTCTTGACAATCGCCTTCAGATCCAAGGCTTTCGGCATAATGGCCGAGATTTCTATCTTGCTGAGCCCCTTTGCCTTGTATTCATCGTAAAGCCGTTGGTTCTCATGATCCAGGAATTTGGCCAGTTTTTCCAGCACGGTTATCGTGTCGCCCATCTGGACCGGATGCTGGCCGCACTCCACCAGATGGTCGAAAAGCTCGTTGATATTGGTCAGGTTGAAATTCCCGGCTATAATCAAGTTACGGGTCTTCCAATTGCTTTCCCGAATGAACGGATGGATATTCCGGATATCGTTCTTGCCGAAAGTACCGTAACGCAAATGCCCCAGGAAAAGCTCCCCGCTGAAAGGCAGGTTGTCCTTGACCCAAGCCATATCCGACAAACGGTCCTCATGCCCCTTGACCCGGTTCTCGATATCGGCATACGTCCGCTGGAAAATATCCTTGATCGGCGTCGCCGTATTGGACTTCACCACATCGGTATAAGTAGTGCCCGGAGGCATCCCGAACTTGATGTTCACCATCCCCGCGCCGTCCTGGCCCCGGTTATGCTGCTTTTCCATCAGAAGGTACATGCGACCCAAACCGTAAAGGCTGTCGCCATACTTCTCGCGGTAATAATCAAGCGGTTTACGAAGCCTCAACAGGGCTATGCCGCATTCGTGTTTGATTGGTTCAGACATATAATAAAAACGTTTTCTGACGGCATCTGCTTCGTTGCGCAGATTGCCCGTTATCAAAGGCCGGCGGCCAACACATCCGCTATATGCAGGCACTTGATCGGCAAGCCCTGCTTCTTGACATAGGCATCCATATTAGCCAGGCAAGTAGCCTCGGTAGAAACCACATACTCGGCTTCGGTCGCCAAAGCGTTGCTCAGTTTCTGGGCGGTCATCGCCACCGAAACAGGCTCGAACGTCATCGAGAACATTCCCCCGAAACCGCAGCACTGATCGGCTTTCTCCATCTCGACCAGCTCCAAGCCTTTCACATTCTTCAGCAATATCCGGGGCTCCTCCATCAAACCGTATTCCCGCAGCGCCGAACAGGCACTATGGTACGTGACCTTATGCGGGAACTCCCCGCCCACCTCATTCACCCGCAGCACATTGACTATAAAATCCGTAAGCTCATATATGTTCTCCCTGAGCTTGCGGTATTCCAAATGCCATCCGGTATTGAAGAACAGTTTATGGTAATAGTTCTTGATATAGGCCACACACGAAGCCGACGGGCAAACCACCGGCAAGCCGGAGCTGAAATCGCGCAGGAACTTCTCGCCTATTTCCTTGGCTTCGTCCCAATAGCCGTTCTTGAAAGCCGTCTGCCCGCAACAAGTCTGTTCCGGGTTGTAATGCACCTCCACCCCCAGATGCTCCAACACCTTTATCGTGTTGAAAGCCGTCTGGGGATAAAGCTGGTTGATACAGCAAGGCACGAACAGTTCGACTTTCTTCTTCATATTCCATTATCAAAGGTCTCCCCTTATCACAAGCCGGGATTTATTTAAGCCAAGCTTCAACCGTCTCCAGCTGCAAAGCCGGAACCTCCAGCTTGTTCTTCTTCCGCAAGCCGTTCAGCTCGTTCATCAGCCGGGAAGCATTAGCTTCTTTCAAAGCCGCCACCGTCTGGATGCCCGCCTTGCGCAGCATCGGAATCCAGGCCGCATCCACGCCCAGCGCCGCAAATTCCTCATCGGAAGAAACTTCCGGCTTCTTTTCCGGTTTCATCTGCGGGAAGAACAACACATCCTGAATCGAGTTGGAGTTGGTCATAATCATGCTCAGACGGTCGATGCCGATGCCCAGACCGGCGGTCGGCGGCATCCCGAACTCCAAGGCTCGCAGGAAATCCTCATCCAGGACCATGCTTTCCTCGTCGCCCCGCTTGCCCAATTCCAATTGAGCCTGGAAGCGTTCCCGCTGGTCAATCGGGTCGTTCAGCTCCGAATAAGCATTGCACAACTCCTTGCCGTTGCAGATAGCCTCGAAACGCTCGGTCAAGCCCGGCTTGCTGCGGTGTTTCTTGGTCAGAGGCGACATCTCGATCGGGTAATCGTAAATGAACGTGGGCTGAATCAGCTTGGATTCGCAGGTTTCCCCGAAAATCTCGTCAATCAGCTTGCCCTTGCCCATCGTGTCGTCGATAGGCACGTTCAGTTTCGAAGCCGTTTCCCGCAATCGGGCTTCGTCCATTTCCGAGACATCGATGCCCGTGAAATGCTCGATGGCCTCGAACATCGTGAAACGTTTCCAAGGACGCTTGAAGTCTATCAGGTTCTCGCCCACTTGCACCTGGGTCGTCCCATGCAAGGCCAAAGCCACCCTTTCCACCATTTCTTCCACCAGGTTCATCATCCAGTCGTAATCCTTGTAGGCCACGTAAAGCTCCATCTGCGTGAATTCCGGGTTGTGGAAGCGGTCCATCCCCTCGTTGCGGAAATCCTTCGAAAACTCGAACACCCCATCGTAACCGCCCACAATCAGCCGTTTCAGATACAACTCATTGGCAATACGCAGATAAAGCGTCGTATCCAAAGCGTTGTGATGCGTCTTGAACGGCCGAGCCGAAGCCCCGCCGTACAAGGGTTGCAGAATCGGGGTCTCCACTTCCAGATAGCCCCTTTCCGCCAAGAAATCCCGCATCGTGTTGACCAACTTAGTCCTCTGCACGAACACCTTGCGCACTTGCGGGTTCACAATCAAATCCACATAACGCTGACGATAACGTTGTTCGGGGTCGGTAAAGGCATCGAATGTCTGCCCGTCCTTTTCCTTGACCACCGGCAAGGGACGCAAGGACTTGCTCAGCATCGTGAACGACTTCACATGAATGCTGATCTCGCCCATCTGGGTCACGAAAACGAAACCGGTCACGCCCACGATGTCCCCGATATCGGTCAGCTTTTTGAAAACCGTGTTGTACAACGATTTGTCTGCGCCCGGACAAATCTCATCCCGCTTTATGTACAGCTGGATTCTCCCTGTGGCATCCTGCAACTCGGCAAACGAGGCCGCGCCCATCACCCGGCGGCTCATGATACGCCCGGCAATGCTTACGTTCTGGAACAGGGAATTGTCCTGGGGAAACTTTCGGGCTATCTCCTCGGCGGTCACGTTCACTTCGAAAGTGGGAGCCGGATAAGGGTTGATGCCCATGGCTTCGAGTTCTTCTTTCGCCTTGCGGCGGAAAATCTCCTGGTCTGTCAATTCCATTGTCAATACGGTTTTTGATAAATATTCCGGTGGAGGCCGAGCAAGGAAAACGAAATCTTTGATTTCCCAAGATTTTGCGCCCCCTCTTCCTTCACCTTGCTTATAAAGGCGCGAAGATACGAAACTGTTTTGATTTTTTTGCAAAGAGCATGAACCAACTGCTAGAATACAGAAAAAAGACCGATTTCCCCTGCATACGAAATTAAATTGTAACTTAGCGGTTTTCCAAAGACAGGCATCGCTCGCGACAAATCGCCACAAAACCCTGTTTTTCAAAAGAAAACAAAATTGAAAAAGCAACGTCCCTCCATAAAGAAAATCTGGAAAAAAGCCTTCACCGATGTCAGGCACAAGTACCGGCTTTCGGTCACGGACGAAAACTTTCACGAAAAGCTGTCGTTCAAACTCTCCAGCCTCAACTTATGGACCCTGCTCGCCTTGGGCAGCCTTATCGTGGTCGCCATCACTATGGTCATCATCATTTACACGCCCATACGGCAATATGTCCCCGGATACATCAAACGGGAATTCGTAGAACAGAGCATCAACGACCGGATCCGGCTCGACTCCCTGCAACAGCAGCTGGAAGCCCAGAAACTGATGCTCCGCACGCTCAATGCCGCGCTCACCGGAAGCATTCCCGAGGACGAAATCCAGCCCATACACGACTCCTTGCGCGACTACCACAACATCGAATACCGACGCAGCCTGGAAGATTCCCTGCTCCGGCTGGAAATAGAAAATGCAGACCCTTATACCCTCGATGCCAACGGGACGCAATTGAGAAGCAGCGACCCTCTCCGTTCCGGTTCTTCCGAAAAGTCCCTGTTCTACGCTCCGGTAGAAGGCAACATTTCGCAAAAATTCGATTACCAGAAATACCACCTAGGCGTTGACATCGAAACCGAAACCAACGCTGTCGTCAAAGCCGTTTTGGACGGGAACGTCGTTTTCACATCCTGGTCTCCCGATAACGGGTATATCCTGATTCTACAACACGAAGGCAACCTGACTTCCATTTATGCCTCTTCTTCGGCCTTGTTCAAACGCAGCGGGGATTTCGTCACGGCAGGAGAAGCTATCGGCATGACCGGCAATTCTTCCGAACTGAGGCATACCAACGGCCTGCATTTCGAACTCTGGTACAACGGAAGTCCGATGGATCCGGAGAATTACATCGCATTTTAAACCTTTCAG
>JADIMZ010000018.1 GCA_017694335.1 Candidatus Pullibacteroides excrementavium | reverse complement strand
TTGTCTAAGGGGCAGAGGCCGTTTTGTGTCTGCTTGCTCCTTTTGCGGAAAGAAAAAATTCAAACCTTATAAAACAATGACAAAACTGTTGAAATTTTTCCTTTGTTTCTGCGCCTCCTTGCTGATGGCGGGCGGCTTGCAGGCAGAAGAAGTGACTGAAGATGTTTCGGCCAATCTGGGGGCGATCCGGGGCCGTATCGTGGATGAAGCCAAGCATACTTTGCCCGGGGCTTCCATTTGGATTGCCAGCTTGCAGGAGGGTGCCGTCAGCGATGTGGACGGGTATTATTCCTTGTCGAATCTGAATCCGGGAACTTATACGTTGAAAGTGACTTATGTGGGTTTTGCGCCCAAGGAAGTCTCGGTGGAGGTGGTGGCCGGGAAGACCACTTCTTTGGATATCGTGCTGCATGAAGGGATTCAGTTGAACGAAGTGTCTGTTGTGGGCGCGTTCCGGGGCCAGCGGCGGGCATTGAATGCACAGAAAAACGAAGTGGGTATCGTGGATGTGGTTTCATCGGACCAAATCGGCAAGTTCCCAGATGCCAATATAGGGGATGCTTTGAAACGGATTAGCGGGATCAATGTGCAATACGACCAGGGCGAAGCCCGTTTCGGCCAGGTGCGGGGTACGTCTGCCGATATGAGTTCGGTGACGATTAACGGGAACCGTCTGCCTTCGGCCGAAGGGGATATCCGTAACGTGCAGCTGGACTTGATTCCTTCGGACATGATCCAGACTATCGAGGTGAACAAGGTGGTGACTTCGGATATGGACGGGGATGCCATCGGGGGTTCGATTAATCTGGTTACCAAGAGCACGCCTTACCGTAGGACGTTTTCCGCTACGGTGGGAAGCGGTTACAATGTGGTCAGCGACAAGGCGCAATTGAACTTGGGTTTGACCTATGGCGACCGTTTCTTCAAGGATAAGTTCGGTATCATGGTGGCTGCTTCTTACCAGAACGCGCCTATCGGTTCGGACGATGTGGAATTTGAATACGACCGCGACGAGGAAACCGGTGAAGTGTTCATGACCGATGCCGAGACGCGCCAGTACTATGTGACCCGTCAGCGTCAGAGCTATTCTTTGTCGTTGGATTACGATATCAATGCCAACAACAAGTTGACGTTCAAAGGTATCTACAATCGCCGCCATGACTGGGAAAACCGTTACCGCATTTCGTTCAAGGATTTGGACAAGCCGGAGGAAATGGAGGCCGAAATCGAGACCAAGGGCGGGAACATGGATAACCGGAACGCCCGTTTGGAATTGCAGCAGACCATGGATTTCGCTTTGGATGGGCAGCATCTGATCGCCAAGCGTCTGAATCTGGACTGGGGGGCTTCTTACTCCCGTGCCAGCGAAGACCGTCCGCATGAACGTTATTTCAATTTGAAGCAGAAGGATTTGGCTTTCGATATCGTGGGAGCTGGCGGACGTTTTCCTTATATCAGCAATCCGGCCAATCTTCATGAAGGGGAGTGGGAAGTGGATGAACTGACTGAATCCAACCAGAACATTTACGAAACCGATATCAAGGGACATTTGGATTTCAGCTTGGATTTGGCCAAAGGGGAGTTCAGCAACAAGCTCAAGTTCGGTGCCAAGCATGTGAGCAAGACCAAGCATAAGGATATCGTGATGTATGACTATGCCGGGGCTTATGAAGATGCTTACGGTTCGGCCTGGTCGGCCAACTTGGTGGAACAGATTCGCGACGGGTATATGCCGGACGGGGTCTATCCTTCCACGGATTTTGTTAGCAACGGCTATCTGGGAAGCTTGCGGCTTTCGGATCTGGAAGGGGAGCAGGTTCTGGAAGAATCTTCCGGCAACTTCGATGCCGAGGAGCATGTAAGTTCGGCCTATGTCCGCTTCGATCAGAATTTCGGTTCGCAGCATCAGTTAATCGTGGGCTTGCGAATGGAGGCTACGAACCTGGCTTACGAAGGTTTCAACTGGAATATCGATGAGAACGAAGAGGAAAGCTTGGTGGCTACCGGTCGTCAGAAGCATCTCTATTTCAACTGGTTGCCGAGCGTTCTGTACCGTTACGACATTACGGACCGTTTGCAGTTCCGGGCTTCGTTCACCGAAACGCTGGCTCGTCCTAAGTATTCGGCTTTGGTTCCCAGCACGCATATCAATCTGTATGATATGGAAATCACTTTGGGTAATCCGGATTTGTTGCCCACCTTGTCTTACAACTTCGATGCGAGCATCGACTATTTCTTTGAGAGCGTGGGTTTGGTTTCTGCCGGTGTTTTCTACAAGCGGATCAACGACTTTATCGTGGATCAGCGCATCAGCGGCGATTACGAGTATGCGCCGGGCGTTTCCGGGGATTTTGACAAGATTGTGAAGCCGGTCAACGCGGGGGATGCCGACCTCTTGGGTGTGGAAGTGACCTTGCAGCGCGACTTGGGTTTCATCACGCCGGCTTTGAAGTGCTTAGGTGTCTATGGCAATTATACTTACACTTACTCCCATGTGCAGAATTTCAACTTTGAAGGCCGTGAGAACGAACAAGGTTTGCGTCTGCCGGGTTCGCCCGCGCATACCGCCAACGCTTCTCTCTACTTCGAGCTGAAGGGCTTCCATTTGAGGCTTTCGTATAATTACGCTTCCTCTTTCATCGATGAAATGGGCGAACATGCCGATTTGGACCGCTATTACGATGCCGTTAACTATTTGGACTTGAACGCCAGCTATACCTTCGGCAAGGATTTCAAATGGACCGTCTATGCCGAAGCCAACAACCTGCTCAACCAGCCTTTGCGTTACTACCAGGGAACGAAGGAACGGACGATGCAGGCGGAGTTTTATGGGGTGAGGTTTAATGCTGGTATCAAACTGAACTTCTAAAAATTTGGATTTAGAAGGGCATCTGCGGCGTTACGCGCGGGATTCGAAAATGCTCACGTACAAAAGTACGCTCCGCTTTTCTCACCCGCGCGTGCCTTGCATCTGCCCCTTCTAAATCCAAATTTTCGCTGGATTGACAATTTTGGGATTTTGAAAGGAATTTGAAAAGGAAGGCTAATCTTGCAGTCGGAAAATCAACAAAAGGGTGGAACTGAGAGGAACTTTATCAGTCTGGCAGGCTGAACGGAACTCTTTACCCTGCGTCTGGTTGCGGTTGCAAAAAAAACATTAAATACGATAGAAAATGAAGAAAATGTTGATGTTGCTGGCTGGTGCGGTTTTCGCTCTGCCGGCTTTCGCCCAAAGCCCGGAAGAATGGGAAGCTTTGGAAAAGGATGTGAATTTCTATTTGGCCAACGATTTGGGTCGCAACGGATACTACGACCAGAAGACGATTGCCGAGACGATGGGCGTGATGGCCGAGACGCTGAGCGTGGAATGCGTGTTGGCGGCCGGTGACGTGCATCATTTCGAAGGGGTCCGCAGCGTGGACGACCCGCTTTGGATGACGAATTACGAATTGATTTACAAGCATCCGGAGCTGATGATTCCTTGGTATGCGATTTTGGGGAACCATGAGTACCGGAGCAATCCCCAAGCGGTAATCGACTACAGCAAGGTCAGCGCCCGCTGGAACATGCCTTCGCGCTATTATGTGAAGATGATCGAGGACAACGGGGTGACGGTCTGCGTCCTGATGATCGATACGGCACCGCTTATCGACAAGTACCGCCGCGATGCGGAAGACTATCCCGATGCCGGCAAGCAGGACATGGAAAAGGAGCTGGCTTGGATTGATTCCGTTCTGGATACGGTGGATGCCGACTGGACATTGGTAGTGGGCCATCATCCTATCTATGCGCAGACCGACAAGAACGAATCGGAACGTACCGATATGCAGCAGCGGGTAGACAAGATCCTGCGCGAACACGGCAATGTGGACATGTACCTTTGCGGCCATATCCATAATTTCCAGCATATCCGGGTGAAAGGCAGCGATATCGATTATGTGGTCAACAGTTCGGCTTCGCTGGCTCGCGATGTGGAACCTATCGAAGGCACGCAGTTCTGCAGCAGCGAGACGGGTTTCTCGGTGATTGCCGCCGACAAGGACGAACTTTGCCTGCACATGATGGACAAGAACGGCAAGGTGTTATATACGGTGAAGAGGAGCAAGTAGGCCTTTGGCGGATTTGCTTGGAATAGCGGGCTTTCGGCGTTGATTAAGATGCTGGAGGCTCGCTATTTATATTTGTACTGGCTATGCTCATTTCGAGAACAAGGCCGATGCCGTCATTACCCTCGCTATTTGTATTGGCATGCTGATAAGGATTCTTGCTACCCGGGATATATTCGGCGGTTCCGGCTTTACGTCTGTTGGGGCGGATTTCTAGAACACTTGTTGTCGGTTTCTTTTGTTCTGTGGGCTATAGCGATTCGGCAATTGGGAACACTTTTGTACTTTTACAATTTGTTTGAGCATTCGGGGCAGGTGTTCTGTGTTTTTTGACCCGATACCGGTGCTTGCGATAGATTCAGAGGCGTTGAATGTCCAAAATCTGGGATTATGGCATTGATATTGAATATAGAAACATCCACCAAGAACTGTTCGGTGGCCTTGAGCCGGAATGGGGTCGTACTGGCTTGGCGCGAAAGCGAGGAGGGCAATGACCATGCGGCCAAGACGGCAGTCTTTGTGGAAGAAGTATTGTCCGAAGCCGGGAGAAAGGCCGAGGAATTGGACGCTGTGGCGGTGGGGAAGGGCCCCGGTTCGTACACGGGTTTGCGGATTGGCGTTTCTACGGCCAAAGGTCTGGCCTACGGTTTGGGCAAGCCGCTGCTTGCGGTCAGCCCTCTGCAGGCGATGGCAATGGAGTCCATTCGCAGAGTCTCGGAAGAGGGAGTACTGGAGCCCGATTCGGTCTTTTGCGCCATGACTGATGCCGGGCGGATGGAGGTCTATGCGGCATTGTACGATGCCCAAGGCAAGGAGTTGCGTCCGGTGGAAGCGGTGATTTTAGATTCGGATTCCTATTCGGGATATTGGCAGAAAGCGGATATGTTCTTTGCCGGGAATGCTTGCGCCAAGTGCCGGACGGTCTTGACATCGCCCAGAATTCGTTTTTATCCGGATATCCATCCTTCGGCTCGCTATATGCCATTGCTGTCGGAAAGGGCATTCCAGGAAAGTCGTTTTGAGGATCTGGCGTATTTCGAACCCTTCTATCTGAAGGATTTCATTGCCGGCAAGCCGCATGTGAAAGGACTGAACTGATGGAATCAAAGCTTTACCCTGTTTTAGGTTTGATGTCGGGTACTTCGCTCGACGGCCTGGACATTCTTTATGTGGAATTCTGGCAGGATGCGTCGGGGCGTTGGCGATACCGGATGGGGGCGTCCGAAACGCGGGCTTACCCTGCGGACTTGCGGGCGGCTTTGGCCTCGGCCATGGGAATGAGCGGCTTGGAATTGTCTCGTTTGGATGCGGACTACGGGCATTTTGTGGGGCGTTGCATACGGGATTTCGTGGCTAAGTATTCGTTTCATCCGGAGTTCGCCGCCGTGCACGGGCATACGGTCTTTCATCAGCCGGAACGGGCTTTGAGCTTGCAAATCGGAGACGGGGCGGCCATGGCGGTGGAGAGTGGTTTGCCGGTAATCAATAAGTTCCGCAATACGGACGTGGCCTTGGGCGGGCAAGGGGCTCCCTTGGTCCCGATAGGCGATGCCTTGCTGTTTCCGGAATACGATTTCTGCCTGAATCTGGGCGGGATTTCCAATATTTCGTTCGATGCCGGGGCTTCAGGCCGTGTGGCTTTTGACATCTCGCCTTGCAATCTGGCCTTGAACCGTTTGGCGGCACGGCAGGGATTGGCTTACGACAAAGACGGCGCATTGGCTCGCAAAGGGAGGTTGGTCCTGCCGCTGCTGCAAGCCTTGGATTCGTTGGGTTTTTACAGGCTCGAACCGCCTAAATCTTTGGGTTTTGAATGGTTTTCTTCGGAGTTTTGGCCGGTTGTGGAGTCTTGTCCGAGCAGTTCTGTTCCGGATTTGCTGCATACGGTAACGGAGCATATCGCAAGCCAGATTGCGCGGGTCTGTCATTCGCAGCCGGGCAAACGCTCGATGTTGCTGACCGGGGGCGGTGCGTTGAACCTCTATCTGAAGGAAAGGATTTCGGCTTTGGCCGGGGTGGAAGTGGTTTCGGCTTCTCGCCAGATGATCGAATATAAGGAAGCCTTGATTTTCGCATTCATGGGCGTGCTTCGGATGCGAGGCGAACGCAATTGCCTGCGTTCAGTGACCGGCGCCCGGAAGGATGCTTGCGGAGGCTGTGTTTTCCTTCCTTAAAAAGTGATCTATTTGCAGGATTTGGGGTAAAAGGCGGTCTTCGGATCCGTTATGGACTATGAAATCGGACTGATTCATTCTTTCAGCGGCGGGCATCTGCTTTTCGAGCCGGGCCAGGATGGATTCCCGGCTGCTGTGGTCGCGGGCTTGGCTTCGTTGGATTTGTTCTTCCAAGGGGGCTTCCACATCGATGATGAAGTCGAACATCGGTGCCATGCCGCAATCGAACAGGATGGCCGATTCCACAATGGCGTAGGGGGGAGGCGTGGGCAGGGCAGCGAGACGGCGGAACCATTGACGGCTGTCTTCGAAGACCAAGGGGTGGATCAATGCGTTGAGTCTGGCCAGTTCCTGCGGGTTATTGAAAACAATTGCGGCCAAGATTTTTTTGTCTGTCGCGGCGGCCTCTCCGAACAGTTCGGCTATCTTTTGTCTTACTTCCGGCTGGGCCGAGAGGCGTTTGGCTTCGGTGTCGGCATCGTAAACCGGGATGCCTAAAGAGGAGAAAATCCGGGACACGGTGGATTTGCCGCTGCCGATACTGCCGGTGAGACCTGTTTTGAGCATGATGGGTTCGATTCTGAGAAAGCGATAAGCTGCAAACGAAGCTGCGGGCTTGGATTAGGGAATTTGCAGCCGATTCGATAAATAGTAAAGGTGTACCCTTTCCTCTGCCATAATCCCCATTGGGCTGGAGTTATGTGCAGGATATCTGGTACACCTTTTTATTAAGGAATCCGGTTGCTTCAAGTCAGTCCGGATATGCCTTTTATTTCGTGTCGGGCAGCTGGTCGGAAAGGCTCGAAGCAATCGCGCTCTTTTCCATGCGCAGACGGCTGCCGTCTTCCACTTCAATCGATACGGTAGTTTCCTGGATATCGACGATTTTGCCGTGGATGCCTCCGATGGTGACAACGCGCTGGCCTTTCTGCAGGCTGTCGCGGAACTTCTTCTGCTCCTTGCTCCGCTTCATCTGCGGGCGGATCATGAAGAAATAGAAAATGACCAAGATGACTACGATCAACAGGATTTGTTGCAGGGCGGCGTTCTGGCCTTGTCCGGAAGTAGTGGACGCTTGCAACAGGATGTTCAGAAAATTCATGTCTTAAAAAACTGTTTTAAAAATGAGGACGCAAAGATAATCCGCATCGGGCTATCTGCCAAATCTTGGCTCGGGAATTAACAATTTTTAGGAAAAAAGCGCTTTGTATAGCATTTACTTCGTTTGCGCGGATTTTCTCTCGTTAGTCTGAGCAAACGTATGTTTTGAATAGTGTTCCTCAAATTATCTTAATCCATTTGGGGCTGATTCGTTCATGTTACGCTTCTTGTCTTGGTAGCCTGTTGGAAAAGACGAGGGAGCGGCTTATCCGATCAGCCCCCGGCCGCTCTTGCGGAGTTTCTTTTCATCGGCCAAGTCCTTGGCAATCTTGTTGAGGACTCCGTTGATGAAGGCCGCGCTGTCGGCCACGCAGAAACGTTTGGCCAGTTCGATGTACTCGTTGAGCGTCACCTTGACCGGAATGGACGGGAAGTTGAGGAACTCGCTCACCGCCATGCAGAGCAGGACTTTTTCGGTCAGGCCGATACGCTCGGGTTTCCAGTTTTGCAAGCGGGCGAACACATAGTCGTTGTATTCGTCCTGGTGCAGCAAGGTCTTTTCGAGCAAGGTTTTGCCAAAGACCACCGCTTCGTCTTCCGCCGACCAGCCCGGATCCACATTGTCGAGCCGTTCCGGGCTCATTTGCGCAATCAGGGTGGATACCCAGACCGTTACCGACTCGTAATCCGATTCCCAGTATAACGAACGTTCCTCGCAGTAGGAACGCAGGATCGGGTTCGGGCCGATTTTCCGCCGGTACATCTTGCGCAGGAACATCCGGTGGAATTCGAAATCGCTTTTTTCCGATTCCGGCTTCTGTTTCCAGTCCGCTTTCAGGTTTTCCAGCACCTTGTCGGCTATCGACGGCCCTTCCTGCAAGTTGAAAAGGTCGTTGAACACAGCCGAAATCAAGTCCGTCTGCCGGTCTTTCCAGTTGAACTTGTAATTCTCTATATTGAGCAGGTAGTTGGGATCCTTTTTGAGATGCTCCACCGCCAAGTTCTGCGCCATCATGCGCAAGCCCTCCAGCTGCGCTTCCGAGAAGCGTTTGCGTTCGGCCATGCTTTCGTATCTTTCCTGCGCGTATTCGGATAAGGAGACCAGGAAGGAAATATGCAAATAGTAGAGCGAAGCCGTCTGATCCAGCCCTGCCAGCAGATTCTTCTGGCAAGACAATGCCGATTCGGCTCCCCCTTGAACAAAACCATAATAGGCCTGAACGGCTTTTTCTCGGATGTAGCGTCTGTTGAACATTCTCTAAATGTGCTTGTATGAACCAACAATCCATACTGCGGATTGGTCTTTCCAAGCGGAAAAACGGGCAAAATTACGGAAAAAAATTTTATGACGGATTCTTTGGATTCGGAAGCGACGGATTTTTTGAGCGATTCGGGTTTAGGGAATGCCTTATTCAGAGACCATCTGCTCGGCAAAATACCGGTGCAGTTCCGTGCAGTCGGTCAGTTCGGGATGGAAACTGGCGGCCATCATGTTCCCTTGGCGTACCAGGACGGGATGCTCCTTGTAGGAAGCCAGGGTTTCGACCCCTTCGCCGCAGGCTTCGATGCGGGGTGCTCGGATGAATACCGCCGGGAGCGGTTGGGCAAAGCCTTTCACTTTCAAGTCGGTGACGAAACTGTCGAGCTGGGAGCCGTAAGCGTTCCTTTTTACCACGATGTTCATCAGGCCGAGGCGGCTTTGCAGGTTGTTTCCCTCCAGTTCCTTGGCCAGAAGAATCATGCCGGCGCAGGTGCCGAAGGCGGGCATCCCTTTGGCGATGGCCTTGCGCAGGGGTTCCATCAGGCCCGACCATTCCAATTGCTTGCCCATCGAGGTGCTTTCCCCGCCGGGCAGGATGATTCCGTCGATGCTGCGCAAGTCTTTGGATTCCTTGACCCAGCGCGTGTTGCATCCTATCGACTGCAACATGGCTTCGTGCTCTTCAATGGCACCTTGTATTCCTAGGATTCCAATCGTTTTCAT
Source organism: Candidatus Pullibacteroides excrementavium (assembly GCA_017694335.1). GTDB lineage: Bacteria > Bacteroidota > Bacteroidia > Bacteroidales > P3 > Pullibacteroides > Pullibacteroides excrementavium. Next base: position 5,129 of record JADIMZ010000018.1, on the reverse strand, counting down.
GAAAAAGTTATTGCGGGAAGAATTTTGGTTTGAAAGCCGCACCCGATACATGGAACGGACTTTTTTCGTGTCGGTCTTCTCCATATACCGGGCGCAGCCAAGATTCTAGTTGTGTCAATAATAAATGCTGGATACTTTTTGTCAGAATGGGTAAGATGCACCGTACATTACCAGCCGCGGTTCGCGAAAAGCTGCTTATCATCCAACTGCCGTACATCAATGCCGTGCATGGCTTCGCCCAGGTTTTCGGACAGCTTGGCCAGCTTCTTGGCATCCATGTAGTTGGTGGTGGCTTCTACAATGGCTTTAGCCACCTTCTTGGGATTGGAGGACTTGAAGATGCCCGAGCCTACGAATACCGATTCGGCTCCTAACAGACGCATCAAAGCCGCATCGGCCGGCGTGGCCACGCCCCCTGCCGAGAAATTGGGCACTGGCAGCTTGCCGTGTTCGGCCACATAGCAAACCAAGTCGTAAGGAGCTCCAAGGTTCTTGGCTTCGGTCATCAATTCCTCCTTGCTGCAAGCCTGCAAGCGGTGGATGCCGCCCATCACGGCCCGCATGTGGCGCACGGCTTCCACGATATTGCCCGTTCCGGCTTCGCCCTTGGTGCGGATCATCGCGGCACCTTCCCCGATACGGCGCAAGGCTTCGCCCAGATTGCGGCATCCGCAGACAAACGGGATCTTGAAATCGTGCTTGTTGATGTGGAATTCTTCATCGGCCGGCGTCAGCACTTCGCTTTCATCGATGAAGTCGATATCTAGGGCTTGCAGGATCTGGGCTTCGGCGATATGCCCGATACGGCATTTGGCCATGACCGGGATGCTGACCGCTTTCTTGATTTCCATGATCATCTTGGGGTCGCTCATACGGGCTACGCCGCCTTGGGCGCGGATGTCCGAAGGAACTCGTTCCAACGCCATTACCGCGATGGCTCCGGCGTCTTCGGCAATCTTGGCCTGTTCCACATTGGTCACATCCATGATGACCCCGTTCTTCAGCATTTCTGCTAAGCCCACCTTGACTTTCCAGTCTGGAGCTTGTTTTGTTGTTGCTTTCATTGGGAAAACACAAATTTATAAGAGGCAAGAAGCCTTACGACATCCTGCCCCGGTGAACGTTAACTATTATTTTCTTTTTGAAATATCCGGGTCGAGTCTTTGGAAATGCCCGGTGAAACCCTCTTTCTGTTTTTTGATTCACAGGGAGGGCGAGCCGAATACCTTTCCCGGCCGATTCGGGCTTGAGAGGTATTTAAAGGCCGTTCCTCCTTGCGACTCTTATGCAAAGGTATTCAAATTTTCGATATGGCGCAGAAAAAAACGGATTTTGGGGAAATCCGGCATAGTCAGTTTCGGATGTTCCGTTTTTGACGATTCGTGCAGGCCTGGTGCAGGTACTCCTGAATCGTGGTCCGGATGCTCAGCGTGGTCAGCAGGTTGTTTCCGGCCGAAGGATAGACCCGGTTGGATAGGAACACATAGACCAGGCCGTCGGCGGGATCCACCCAGAAATACGTGCCGGTGAAGCCGCTATGCCCGAAGCTGGAAATCGATGCCGAAGGCGCGGTAGGAGAGGGCAGGGAAGTGTCGGCGGGCGGCTTGTCGAATCCTCCGCCCCGGCGGTTGTCTTCGGGGCTGAACTCGTTGGAGGTGAAAAGGTCCACCGTCCCGGGATTGAAATACTGTATGCCGCCGTATTCCCCGCCTTGCAGCAGCATCTGGGCAATGACCCCGACATCATGGGCGTTGGAGAACAGTCCGGCCGAACCGCCCGCCCCTCCCGTCAGCGCAATCAGCGGATCATGGACGAATCCCCGGATTTGGCGGTGACGAAGCACCGTGTCGTTTTCGGTGGGCATGATTCTTGCCGGTTCGAAGCGTTCCAAAGGATGGAAGCCGATGTTCTCTAGGTCGAGGAAGCGGTAAAAGTTTTCCTCCACGTAGGCATCGAGCGAGGTATCGGCGAGCACTTGCAAGGCTTCGTTCAGGTAATAGAATCCCAAGTCGCTATAGACGTAGGGCTTGCGGCGGTTTACCGGGCTTTCGTCAATCAGTTCCCGGATATGGGCGGTGTAACCGGCTTGCAAGTAGAGGCTGTCGGCGATTTGCACCGGGTACTGTGCCGAGGGCAGGGAGTCGAAGACAGGCATCCCGTTCCAGACCGGCTCGGCCAGGTCCACGTAAGGGATATAGGATTTGAGTCCCGATTGGTGCGAAAGCAGTTCCCGGAAAGTGATGTTCCGTTTGTCGGTCCGCCTTAACCGGGGCAGGAAGTCCGAGACCGGTTCGTCCAAATCGTAAACGCCGTCTTCGTACAGCCGCATGTAAGCCAGCGTGGTTGCCATGATTTTGGTCAGGGAAGCTATGTCGTAGAGGTTGTTGGTTTCTACTACAGGCGCTGAACTGTCGTAGGTGGGATGCCCGAAACTGCGGTCATAAACCACCATGCCGTCCTTGGCTACGAAGACCTGGCAGCCGGGCATGGCACCTTGGCCGATGGCCGATTCAATCAGGGAGTCGATACGGGGGAAGACCGCCGGGTCCAAGCCTGTTTCCCAGGCGGGGCGGGTGCCGAAACGGGTGGCTTGGGTCTGGATGCCATGCCCGGCGGGCCAGTATTTGGCAATGCTGACCGGAAGGCGGCCGCTGGCACCTAATCTCCCGGTAAGGATGTCGGCGCAGGCAATCTGGCTTTCTGCCACTTCCTGGTATCCGCAGAGGATGGCCTGGATTTTGGGCATCTCGTAAAAAGGCTTCAAGGCGTAAGGCGGCGCGAACACCACAAGGACGACCGGTTTGCCGAAATTCTGCAGGCTGTCAACCAAGCGGACAGTCTGGGGCGTGATGCCGTAATTCTTGGCCGGGCTGTAATTGGTATTGGTGATGCAGACTATCAGGAGGTCGCTCTGTTCCGCTTTCTTCCGGAAATCCTTGTTGAAAGTCTTTTCAAAATCGAAATCCCGGTGCAGGTTGATTTGCCGGAGTTCCGGCTCGTAGCCCAGAAGCCGCATCCCAAAGCGGGAACCGCTCCCGTAGCCGATATTGATGCAAAGCTTGTCGGGATAGCTGTAGGCCGGCAACGGCAGCAGACGGCCGAAATTTTCCACCAGGGTCGCGCTGCGGTCATAGATGGCTTGCCTTAAGGCCGTAGCATCCGCCGTGTTGATGGAGTCGTTCAGGAACCGTTCCGTCTCTTGCCGGGAGAAATCCGAGGGGCAGCTGTCGAAATCCACTCGTTGCTGCTGAGCCAGTTTGTAATACAGGATACGGCGGCAGGCATCTTCCAAACGTTCCTTGGGCAGTATGCCTTTCTTGACGGCCTTAGCGATGGCGCGGATGGCGGCTTCCGGATCTACCGGCAGCAGCAGCACGTCGCAACCGGCTACCAGTGCCTGGACTTCCACCGAGCCTTCCTCCAAGTCCGGCATTCCCGCAATCCCGTTTAGGGCGGAGCGGACCCCGGCCATTTCCAAGCCATCGGTCACGACTAAGCCTCGATAGCCGAGTTCTTCGCGCAGCAAGCCGTTCACTATCGCCGGGCTGAGCGAGGCGGGCAATCCGTTGCTGTCGTAGGCGGGCAGGTTCAAATGCGCCACCATGACGCTTTCCACGCCTTGCTTTATCAGTTCCTTGAACGGCCATAGGTGGATGCTGTCCATCTGTTGCCGGCTATGGGCAATCAGCGGCAGCGCATGGTGGGAGTCGGTCTCGGTATCCCCGTGGCCGGGAAAATGCTTGGCCGAACCCATCACGCCCTCGGCTTGCAATCCGCTGAGATAGAGTCCGGCGAGCCGGGCTACCCGTTCGGGTTCTTCGCCAAAGGAACGGGTGTTGATGACCGGGTTGTCCGGGTTGTTGTTCACGTCGGCATCTGGCAGGAAGTTCCATTGAATCCCCAGCAGACGGCATTGGCGGCCCACTTGCCGCCCCATCGCATAGACAAGTTCTTCATCCGAGATGGCCCCCAAGGCTTGCTGGAGCGGGAAGCGCGTTATGTCGGTGAGCCGCATTCCCGGCCCGGTCTCCCCGTCGATGCTCATCCAGAGCGGAAGCTCGGAGGCTTGGCGGTAGGCCTGTTGCAGCTGGAGCATGTCCCCGGTTTTTCCGGCAAAGAAGCAGATGCCGCCGAAAGGATGCTTGGACAGCAGGTCCTGCATCTGTTTGACGTATTTGGCTTCGGGCTTGGCCTTGGAACGGAGCACCATGGTCTGCGCCGCCATGTCCTCGATGGACATCTTATGGATGATCCGGTTGATTTCCGGGCTGTGGAGGTCTTTCTTGCTCGGGTAGGGGATGGCGGGGAATCCTTTTGCAGCGCATCCGGGCAGAATCGATGCCGTTTGCCGCGCAGCGGGGCTTGACGGGGATGATGCCGTCGAGTCCGGCAGCAGGGTATTGGCATTCTCTTCCATTGCGTTTTGTGCCGCAGAGGGCATCAGGCCAAGGGCGAGCAGGCAGGACAGCGAAGCAAGAATCCTTTTTCCTGACAAGGACTGTTTCATGTTATAGCGAATGAAGGAACGTTTCATGGTGGGTTCTGAAATATAAGGGTAAGTATGGAAAAAAGACGGGTCGTATATCGTGCCATCCATTGCGGTTGGGGAGTACGGCCCGAGGAGGGGAAGGGAGGCGGCGAGCTTGTCGGAAACCTTTAGAAACCTAACAGGTCCTGCATCCCGAAGCATCCGGTTTTGCCCGGAAGCCATTCGGCCGCCATGACCGCCCCTAAGGCGAAGCCTTGGCGGGATTTGGCCGTGTGGCTCAATTCGATGGTGTCGATGGCCGAATCGAAGAAAAGCCGGTGCGTGCCTACGGTCTCTCCTTCGCGCAGGCTGACAATCGGGAGGCTGCCATCGGGAACCGCCGGGCATGGGATTGGGGCGTTTCCGAGGCAAGGTCCGGCCTCTTGTCCGCCTTGGGTCGCTGGAACCGGCGATTCTGCCAATTGCCAGTCCTTGTATCGGGAATGGCAGTCCATGACGTTCTTTGCCAAGGTGATAGCCGTTCCGCTGGGCTTGTCTAACTTATGGATATGGTGAATTTCCTCGATGCTTGCGTGGTATGCGCTTTGCTGTTCCAGTTTGGAGCTCAGGAAACGGGCCGTCGCCATGAAGATATAGACCC
>JADIMZ010000002.1 GCA_017694335.1 Candidatus Pullibacteroides excrementavium | reverse complement strand
GGCGAATGAATGGGTGGTCTTGTTGCCTCGTTTCGACCATCTTTTGCGGGTCCTGGCGCGGAAAGCCGATTTTGACGAATTGGAATTTGTGACGACCGAACCGGGAATCGTCAAAGCCACGATGAATCTCGATTCCTTGGTGTTGAAAATGTCGGGGGTTCCGGCGGTTTTGCTGAGCCGCAAGCAGAACATGTATGTCAAACCCGAGGATTCCACGGTAGAAATCTATAAGAACAGGGATTTCCATTTCGACGGGATGCTGAATGCCGGAGTCTTTAATTTCGATGTGCGAGGGGGGTGCTTTTACTACGATGATTTCAGGGTGGATGTGGCCGATGTGCAACGTTTGGGCTTGTATGTGAGGAAGGTGGAGGACGGGGAGGTAAAAGAACGCCCGGTGCTTGCCAAGTTCCGTTATCTGGCTGGGAAGATTTATATCGATGATCCGGCCAACAAGGGGGGGCGTCTTGACTTCCCGCAATACCCGCTCATGGAGAGTTCGCAGCCGTCCTATGTCTATTACGACGAACCTTATGTGCAGGGCGGCGCCTATAAAGCGGATTCTTTTTATTTCCGGGTGGATCCGTTTCGGTTGCCGGATATGAACACGATGGAAATCGACAGCATCCGTTTCCCGGGGACGTTGGTTTCGGGGGGGATCCTGCCTGATATTCGGGATGAGTTGCATGTGATGCCCGACTATTCGTTGGGTTTCAGCCAGCATTCTCCGCAAGAGGGATGGTCGGCCTATGATGACATGGCGTTGTTTACAGGCCGGATAACGTTGGATAATTCAGGCTTGTGGGGCGCGGGCTGCTTCGATTACAGGTCTTCGGAGTCTTCTTCGGACAGGATGACTTTCAGGCCGCAGGATATGGATATGCAGGGGACGTTCCTTTTATCGGCCGGCCAAGGGTCCGGGGTGGAATACCCTTGGATGGAGGGGCGAGGGGTGGACGGCTTTTTCGAGAGGGGGAATGGCACGTTCAAGGCTTCGTCCGTGAAGGATTCGTTGCTGCGGATTTTCAACAAGGATTGGAGACTCCAAGGCTCTTATGTTTTTTCTCCTTCCTGTTCGTGGGCGCAAGGGGCATTGCGCAAGCAGGAAGAGGCCCAGGTGTCTTCCGGTTGTTTTTCGGTCAGGACCATGGGGTTCGCGTCGGATTCGGCTTCTTTCCGCTTGGGGGCCTCGCAGGGGCTATGCTTCCTGGAGACTTCAGCGTGTTCGATGGACGCGGATTTGCTGGCAGGGGATGCTTCTTTCCGTTCTGTAACAGGCTCTTCTCCATTGGATTTTGGCTTCCATCAGTATAAAGGAAGGTTGGCCTCCTTGTTTTGGGATATGGATAGCATGGAAGTGAGGATGGAGCATGGTAATCCTACAGGCCTTGATTTTGCTGAGGTGGCCGCTTTGCCGGCAGAGGACTTGCTGGTGTCCGAACAGCCGGGGGAATATTTTGAATCTACCCGGAGGGCTCAGGCGGGATTGGGATTCAATGCGCTTTCTTCTCGGTTGGATGGCAAGGACACCGTGCTTGAATTCGAGGGGGTTTGCCGTCTTTTGGTGGCTGACGCGATGTTGGTTCCTGAGGGGAATGCATTGTCGGTGGCGAGGACGGGCTTGCTGCGGCCTTTGGCCAATGCTCGTCTGTATTTCGGAGATACGGCTCGATTGCATGCTTTTCACGGGGTGTCGGCTCAGGTTGTCACTTCCCGGCAGTACAGGGCATCGGGCTTGTACGATTATCAGGCGCCAGGCATGGATTTGCAGGAGGTGTATTTTGCGGGAATACGTCCTATGGAAGGCGGCCATTCGCAGGCTGAGGCAATGGTGGCGGATTCTTCTGTCTTGTTTTTGAACGAGGCGTTCCAGTTTATAGGAAAAATCAAAGTGGATGCCAGGCAGACATATCCTTTCTTCTCGGGTAGCACACGGATGGTATATGCGTGTGATTTCATTGGGGACAGGATGGAACAGGATGGCTATGGCTCGTATGAAGATGAATATGAATCCGGGTCGGGAGAGGGATCCTACGATGATTTCGAATACGAGGAATACGGGGATTTCGAATATGTGGAGGATGAAGGGGAAGCGATGGCCGAAACGGAGGAAGAAGAGGATGAGGAAAGCGAGCTTTTGGCCTCGGGAAGTCCGTTTTTGGCGGATGGCATCCAGTTTTCAGCTTATATCAACCCCGATTCGGTTTGGATTCCGGTCGATGACCAGACCCGATCCACAACCGGCCGTTGGCTGGGGCGCGGGTTTTACACTTCGATAAGGACCCGGGAACCGGAATTGCTGTTTTTGCAACGGAAGCTGACATCGGACTTGCCGAATGTAGAGGTTTCTGGCTGGTTGGGTTTTTCCAGGCCGGAACGTTCCTACCAGATAAAGGACAGTGTGGGCCGTCTGTTGATGGAGGTGAATGTGAACAATTGCAGGGCGATGGCCGCAGGACCGATAGACTTGAGGATGGAAACGGCGCATCTGGACATAGGGTTGTACGGGAAAATGTTCCAGGACGCTTCTAACAGGCAGATAGGTACGGATGCGTTGACCTTGTTCGATTTCTATTTGCTGCCGGAAGTTTCCGGTCAGATTGCGGATCTCTTTAACGCAGAGGAGCGAGTGGAAGGCATGGATATCGGTCCGGAGGACGATGTGGTTTTGTATGTAGCTGAAAATGAAGATACATTGGGACTTCAAGGGGTGCGGGAGGAGATAAGCGCAACGGGCATGTTTGAACGGATTCCGAAATCCTTGTCGCAAACGCTGGTTTTTTCGGACTTGAAACTGGATTGGGATTCCGATACCCGGTCTTTTGTGTCATCGGGACAAGCGGGCTTGCTTTCTGTGGCGGGTCATCCGGTGGGAAAGAAGCTGAAGACTTATATGGTGTTGCGTAAGACGAGGAAAGGAGACGAGGTGGATATATACGTGGAGGCATCGCGGAATGTCTGGATGTATTTCTCTTATGCGCACAACTATATGTTGATGCTTTCTTCGGATGATTCGTTCAACCGGTACATAGAGTCTTTGCCGGGCAGGAAACGGAAAAAAGGCAAGTACGAGTTTTTCTTGGCAACCCCCTCGAAAAAAAATATCTTTGTCCGGGATTTTGAGGAGAGAGAGGGCTGGCAAGACCAATATTAGAAGTTCAGATGGAATTTATTTTGTTGATAATCGGTTTTATAGTAGCTTACTTGATAGGGAGCTTCTCTTCGGCGGTCTGGATAGGCCGTATCTTCTACCATAAGGATGTGCGGGACTACGGCAGTCATAATGCAGGGACAACCAATACGATCCGGGTGCTGGGCCTGAAGCCGGGCATTGTGGTGCTGGCGCTGGATACTTTCAAGGGTTGGTTGGCCGTGAGCCTGGATTTCCTGTTCCTGCGCCCGGCCACCGAAGCCTATGCGGTCTATTTCGATGTGGCCTTGGCTTTGGCCGTGGTTTTGGGGCATGTGTTCCCGTTGTACACGGGTTTCAAAGGCGGCAAAGGCGTTGCCACGCTGATGGGGGTGGTGCTGGCTATTTATCCGGAGGCCTTGCTTTCGGCGGTGGCGGTGTTCCTGCTGGTGTTCCTGGCCACCCGATATGTGTCCTTGGCTTCGATTACGGCGGCGGTGCTGTTCCCGTTTTTGGATATCTTTGTGTTCGGTCAGGAGAATGTGGTCCTGCGGTGCTTTGCGGTGTTCATTGCGGTATTCATCGTGATTACGCACCGCAAGAACATAGGCCGTCTGCTGCACGGGAAGGAATCGAAGCTGAGCTTAGGGAAGAAGAAAGAAGGAGTAAAATAGGAATACAATGAGTTTGGAAAACCTTTTGCCGAACCAGGATGCGGCCAAGACACCCGAAGAGGGAATCGTCCGCCTGTTGCGGATTCTGAAACTGCTGCGCAAGCAGTGTCCGTGGGACAAGAAGCAGACTTTCGACACCTTGCGGACGTTGACGGTCGAGGAAACTTTCGAACTGTCGGACGCGATTGTGAACAAGGATTACGAGGATATCAAGAAGGAGGTGGGGGATGTGCTGCTGCATATCGCCTTTTATGCCGAATTGGGCGAGGAAGAGGGGAAATTCGATTTTACGGATATCTGCAATGCTTTGTGCGATAAGTTGATTCGTCGGCATCCGCATATTTTTGGAGAGGTGGAGGCCAAGACGGCCGAGGATGTGAAGAAGAACTGGGAAGAAATCAAGCTTCAGGAAGGCAAGAAGCATACGGTCCTTTCGGGTGTGCCTTCGTCCTTGCCGGCCATGATCAAGGCTTACCGGATCCAGGACAAGGCGCGGGGCGTGGGCTTCGACTGGGATAAGCGTTCTCAGGTCTGGGACAAGGTGCAGGAGGAGCTGGGCGAGCTGCAGGTGGAAGTGAGGAAGATGGATGAATTGGAAGCGAATGCGTCGGAAGGCGATGCGGGCGAGGTGTCCGGTTCCGCCAAGCCGGACGGGGTTGGGGCTCGGCAGCAGGAAAGAGTGCTGTCGGAGCTTGGGGATGTGTTCTTCGCGCTGATCAATTACGCTCGCTTCCTCAAGTTGAACCCGGAGGATGCCTTGGAGCATACCAACCGGAAGTTCATCCAGCGCTTTACCTATATGGAGGAACAGACCATACAGAAGGGGAAGTCATTGCATGATATGACGTTGGAGGAGATGGATGTTTATTGGAATGAGGCCAAGTTGGCGGCGCGTGATAAAGCGGCGCGTGATAACGGGTAATCTACTTCGTTACGAGCCTTGGCCAAGTCGGTCATGTACTGAAGTACACTCCCTTCTTGGCCGTCGGCTCGATGCCTCGTATCTTACCCGTTCTGACGCGCCGCCCCCGGGCTTGCTGCGGTTTTTAGCTCGTCAGATTGGTTGAGGATTGTTTTATACCACCCCTGTGTTTGCTGCGGAAGGTGTTTTATTTGGCTGCTGCGGGTTGGTCGAGTCCTCGTATATCGGCCGTTCTGACGCTGCCGGAGGTGTTTTGCCGGGGGATTGGATGTTCGAGGGAGGTCGGCTGTTGGAGGGAGATGACGGGGTGGCGGGTTGGTGTCGAGGTTTGCGGGGCGAAAGGAGTGACGATTTGTGGCGATAGGTTCGTAAAAAATAAAAGAAACGATATGAAGAAGAACATTTTTGCTATGGCCGTTTTGGCGGCCTTGGGCGGAGGCGGGATGCTTCAGGCCCAGACTATCGGGACGGAGGAGCTGTCCCGTTTACAGGAAAGTTTCGTGCTGGATGCGCCGACGCGGGCGATCCAGAACGTGCTGACGGCCGACAAGAACATCAAGTCCTGCGCGCTCAACCGGGAATTGCAGGGCAAGATCGACCATTATTTCAAGTACCGGGTCAATGTGAAGGGCATTACCGACCAGAAGCAGTCGGGACGTTGCTGGATGTTCACTTCGATGAACGTGCTGCGGCCGGGCATCATGGAGAAGTACAATATCGGGGAATTCGATTTCTCGCATAACTATCTCTATTTCTATGATATGCTGGAAAAGTCGAACCTTTTCCTCGAAAACGTGATCCGCACGGCCAAGACCGACCAAGGGGATAGGGAAGTGATGACGTTGTTCGCTTCGCCGGTCAATGACGGCGGGGTTTGGAACCTGTATTACAACCTGGCTACCAAGTACGGGGTAGTTCCGGCCGAAGTGATGCCGGAAACCGAGCATTCCAACAATACCAACCAGATGGTGTCGATTCTGAACGAGAGCTTGCGCCGCACGGGCATGGAAATCCGTCACATGGCGGCCGACGGGGCCAAGACGGCGGCTTTGCGCGAGCGCAAGATGGAGGGCTTGGAGGATGCCTACCGGATTCTGGCTTTGTGCCTTGGCGAACCGCCGACCACTTTCACCTGGCGTTACAAGGATTTGGACGGCAATATCCGGGAGCTGAAGGATTACACGCCGATGCAGTTCTATGCGGAAATCACGCCCGAAGGCTATACGCCCGACAATTACATCATGATCATGAACGACCCGACCCGGCCTTATTACAAGTTGTACGAGATTCAGAACTACCGGAACTCCTACGAGGGGCTGAACTGGGTTTATCTGAACCTGCCTAACGAGGATATCAAGAAGGCGGCTTTGGCTTCGATCAAGAACAACGAGGCCATGTACGCTTCCTGCGATGTGGGCAAGCAGTTCAATGTGGCCGAGGGGATTTCCGACCCGACCATGTACGATTACGAGTCTCTTTTCGGCGTGGAACTCGAGATGGCCAAGGCCGACCGTATCCTCAGCCGCCAGAGCGGTTCTTCGCACGCGATGACTTTGGTGGGCTGCGATGTGGATTCCAACGAGAACCCGGTCAAATGGGAGTTCGAGAACAGCTGGGGACCTTCCGCCGGGCATGACGGCTACATCACCTTTACCGACGACTGGTTCGATGAATACATGTTCCGGCTCGTGATCCGCAAGGCCTATCTGGATGAAAGGGCTGTGGAGGCGTTGGGGACGAAGCCGGTATCTCTCCCTATGTGGGATTACATGTTCTAAAAATGATTTAGAGGGTGCATCTACTTCGTTGCGAAGCTTGCACGGCTTGGTCACGTACTTCAGTACGCTCCCGCGCCGCGCTGCGCTTCGACGCCTCGTATCTGCACCCTCTAAATCATTTTTAGCGTCGGGATTATCTGCGCAAAAATACTTTTTAAGTGCACTTTACGGTATCGCGATAGCGTAACTGTATTCCGAGCCTGCCGTCCATTCGGTATCGGCCTGCATCCGGTAGACGTAGGTCTTGCCGCCGGCGGTGGAGATGCTGACGAAGGCCGTGCCCTGAGCCACGCTTTGCGGGGCTACGAGGGCTTCGTAGATGGCGCCGCTCCCTGCATCGCGGGCGATTATCTCGCTGGGGTTGCTGTTGGCGGTGGAGAGGTTTGTCAGGCGCACGAAGCTGACATCCGATGTGGTGCCCGACAGCGTGAGGCTGACACGGGCAGTGCGGTGCG
>JADIMZ010000017.1 GCA_017694335.1 Candidatus Pullibacteroides excrementavium | reverse complement strand
GTCCGTATCGGGGATGATATTGTCAAGGCGGCCAAGGAACTGAAGCCGGGCGATGTGGTTAATCTGAACCGTCACGGCGTGATCTTGTCTTATAAAGTCTTGGATTTTCCTAAGAACCGGGTCGGAGCGGCCAAAGTCCCTGAGTTCGCATTGGATGTGACCTCACCGGAGGAATTGGAAAAATTGGCCATGCAGCGGGCGCCTTCCTTTGAACGCCGTGACCCGCGGACAGGCCGTCCTACCAAGCGAGACCGTCGTGAAATCGACCAGTTCAAGAGCATGGACTGGGACGAGGATTGGGATTAGGCGTCGAAACGGTTTGAGGGGCTTATTCTATCGTTTCTGAATGTTTCTATTGAATTCGAGCAAGCTCTTGTTTGCATTGCGCTCGGCATTGAAGTGAAAAGCGGACTTTCCTCGGCCCATAAAGGCATGGGATTGTTCCGGGAAAAATTCAAGCCTCTGCGGATGTTCCTTGTTGGGACGGGTGGGATTCCCGTGGAGGAATTTTGGCAGCTTGGTTTGGAAAGTTTATGGCAATGGCCCGCATTTTTGAGCGGGTTCGGGAATAAACGGTTTTGCCGGAACGGAAAGAAAATGTATCTTTACCTGTTTGAGTCACGGTATGCGGACTGTGGCAGGCATGTCCCATCGAGGTATTCCGGCATGATGAATCCTCCTGCGACATGGGCTATGAATGCTGACAGCCGCGGCCGATTTGGGGCTGATTAAAATCATGAAATCTATGAAAAACTTGAGAATTGCCATGGTGGCGGTATTGGCCATGCTGATGCTGCCATTAGGACTTTCCGCCCAGAAGAAAGCGGAAAAGGACGCTTGGGACTACCAGTACGAAATCCAATGCGCAGGAACCGGCGTGGACGGAACCTACGTGCTGAAAGTATCTTTTTATGCCAAAGGCAAGAAGCCGGATTTGCAGCAGGCCGGGATGGTGGCCGTGCATGGCGTGATTTTCAAAGGCGTGACAGGAGGCTTGCAAGGCTGTCCTTCCCAACCGGCATTGATGCGAGACCCAGCAGGGCAGCAGACCTACAAAGACTATTTCAAAAAGTTCTTTGCCCCTACGGGCGATTACGGCAAATACGTGCTTTCGGTATCGCCTAAGGTGGAGAGAGTCAAGCTGAAAGGCCAGTGGAAGTTCACCACGACCGTACAAGTGGCCAAAGACCAGTTGCGCAGGGATTTGGAAGCGGCCGGCGTCATCAAAGGCCTCTCTTCCGGATTTTAAGTGTGGTGGAAGCACTGCCAATACGTTGGCAAGCAGGCACTTCTTTGAGGTCCGGAATGGGTTGGGCTTTTTGGGATGTCGCTTGCTGCTAAATAGAATAAGGCATCGATAAAAACTTGAAGACATGAAAACGATAACATTGAAAATAGCTCTTTTCGCCTTGTTGGCGGTCGGATTGGCTTCGTGCAACAACACCAAGAAAGGAGTTGTCGCCTATCAGAATATGGAGACCGTTTGCTTGGGTTCGGAACTGGACGGCTCTTATACCGTGCGGGCTTGGGGCACGGGACGGTATTTGGGCGATGCCAAGGAGCAGGCCAAGAAGAATGCCGTGTACGATTGCCTGTTCAAGGGGATTCTCCGGGGGCAAGGCGATTGCGAGGCAAGGCCAATTATGACAGAAGTGAATGCCCGAGAAAAGTATCAAGCTTATTTTGACAGTTTTTTCGCCGATGGAGGTGATTATCTGAAATATATCAGCATGAAAGACCGTCGTCCCGGTTCGTGGACTCATGCTCGGATGAAGGGTGGAATCACTTGCAGCATGGTCATTCGTGTGGATTATGCCAAGTTGAGAAGCCAGTTACGGGAAGACGGCATTTTGAAATAAAAAAGACAGATTACTATGAAACGGATTTTTGTTTTCGCTTTTGCGTTTATGGCTTGTGTGGCTACCGTATTGGGACAGGCAAGGAAGCCGACCCTGATGGTGGTGCCCAGCGATGTATGGTGCAACCAGAACGGATATGTGACCACCTACGACAACCAAGGTTCGGAAGTGGTCGTTCCCGACTATAAAAAGGCATTCCAGAACAATCCGGACCTTTTGCTGGTTATCGGGAAAATCAACACCCTGATGGCCGACAGGGGCTTCCCCTTGAAGAATCTGGAAACCGTCTTGCGTTCCATCGAACAGACCACGGCGCAGAATAATTTGATTTCCAGCAGCACTTCAGGAGCTGGGTTGGCTGAATCGCCTTTGGACCGGATCCGCCAAGTGGCGCAGGCCGATATCATCCTGCAATTGACGTGGACGGTCAATACGAGCGGGCCGAAATCCTATGTCACCTATAACTTGCAGGGCTTGGATGCGTACACCAACAAGCAGATCGCCGGGGCGCAGGGAAGCGGCGAGCCGTCAATGACCGCCGATGTCCCGGTTCTGCTGGAGGAAGCCGTTCTGGCCAATATGGATAATTTCACCGCCCGCTTGCAGACCTATTTCGATGACTTGTTCGCCAACGGCCGCGAAGTGGCAGTGACTATCCGCGTGTTCGATAACGGTACCGGCTTGAACCTGGATCAGGATTACGATGGCTACGCCTTGAGCGAGATTATCGATGAATGGATGTACAACAACACCGTGGAACACCGTTTCAGCAAATCGGGAGGCAGCGAGAATTACATTAATTACGAACAGGTCAGGATTCCGTTGTACAACACCCGCGGGATGGCGATGGATACCGAAGGCTTTGTCCGCGAATTGCGCCGTTACCTGCTGAAGGATCCGTATAATATCGACTCCAAGGTGATTCCGATGGGCTTGGGTTCGGCTACCTTGATTTTAGGGGAAAAATAATATTCCTTGGAAATTCGGTTTCCAATGGCGAACCAAAAGCAGAGATTGTCTCTTGAATCAGCTATGATAGGCAGCATCCTTCAAGGTGGCTTTCGATTCGAGAGGGTATGCCGGTGGCGGTTTTGCGCAAGAAAAGCGGCAATTCCAAAGGACAGAATGGTTTAGATTGATTATAAAGATAAAGAAATGAAAACGATCGTAAGAATAATATTGTGGCTGGGCTTTGTATTGGCTGGGATATTTCCGGCCTGTGCCCAGGATAACGGCTTGATTGGCCAAGGAATTACTTTGTCGGTCATTGTTCCGGAACAGCAGGATCCGCTTCCGGCCGAGGCGGAGTCCTATCTGGTTAATAAATTGACACAAGTAGCGATTAATAATGGGATTGCAGCTGGAAGAGACTTCGGCCGTTTCTTCATTGCCGCCAATATCGGGATGGCGACCAAGGATATTCTGCCGGGGCCTCCCACGCAGATTTCCCAGAATATGGAGATAACCCTCTATATCGCCGACTATTTTGATCAGAAAATTTATTCTTCAACGACTATCGAGGCGACAGGCGTTGGAACGAACGAGGCCAAGAGTTTCATCAATGCCTTGCAGAACATGCCGGTCAAGAGCCCGCAGCTGAATCGGTTTGTGACCGAAGGCAAGGACAAGATCCTGGCCTATTACCGCCAGCAAGGCGATTTGATGATCCAGCAGGCCAAGACATTGGCCGCCCAGCGCAAGTACGAAGAAGCTTTCTTCCTGCTGACCGCTATTCCCGATGCGGTCAGGGATGTGTATGAACGGGCGATGGATGCCACTTTGGAGATTTACCAGTCTTATGTGGATTACCTTTGCGAGGTCAATTTGGCCAAGGCGCGTGCCGCTTGGGCGGCTCATCAAAATTCCGAGGGAGCGGAAGCTGCCGGCGTGTTCCTGAGCCAGATTTATCCCGATGCCAAGTGCCATGCCGAAGCAATGGAACTCTATACCGAAATCCGCGACAAGGTTTTGGCTGACTGGCAGTTCGAGATGAAGAAGTGGCAGGATGGCATTGATTTGGAAAGCCAGCGCATTGAAGCGATGCGTCAGATAGGCGTGGCTTATGGGAACGGCCAGCAGCCGACCACCTATGGTATTGGCTGGTTACGGTAGTTTTCGACTGCTATATGGATAGGGGCTATCGGCAGGTGAAGGATTCTTGCCGGTAGCCGCTTTTGAGGCATGGAGGGATAATGGATATGGGTAACAAAAGATTTTACGTTATGAGGAAAGTCCGCATGTTTTTTTGTTTGATGCTGTTAGGAATGGTTTTGAGTATCGGGCAAGCGCAGATTACGGTTCAGAAATTCGAGGAAGAGATTCCTATATGCCGTTGGACTTATGGTGGGGAGGGCGGCGATATGTCTCTGATGTTCTATCCGGACAAGGAATGGGTGCAGACCTTTGCGGTTCGTTTTGAATCCGGCGATTCTTCCCGTTTGGTGTATAAAGATGCGGGTGAACATCGTAAAGTGATGGAGTTCAGGAATACGGATTGGAAGCAGCGGAACCGGAATTTGAGGAAACTGGATTCGGTTTGGTTTCCTCCTATGTTCGATGCCTATCTCTACAAGCAAGATGGAAAATACGGCCTCATGACAGAGAATGGCGTAGGTGTGGCAGCTCCGGCTTACGATCGAATCGTGTATCTGTACCAGTATTATGCCGCCGAGCAGACTTGGGCTTTGTGTCCGTTGATATTGGTTCAAGCTAACCGGCAGTACGCATTATTGCATTATACGGGTTTCATTGTGACTGAATTCTGCAAGACAATAGAGGAATTGCCCGGTGCTTGGCTGATGACCAGAGCCAATGAGTTCAAGATAAACGAGAAAGTGATGCCGGAGAGCCTGTGGGGATATTGATTGGAAATGGATCGGAAACCGGTTCTATGGGGTTTGCGATGGTGTTTCGTGATAATGGGGGGGATTTTGATAGATGTTTAATTGCCAAAATTGAGTGAGATGAATAAGAAAGACGCTCTTTTCGAGTTCGGCTTCTGTCTGTTTTTCGTTTTGTTGACAGCTTTTCCGGTGCAGGCACAACACCGTCTGGCGGATGGCGCGGAAACGCAATACCGGCGCAGTTCGTTGTATTCTTTTCTGATAGCTCATCCTCAAGCCAAGTATGCTTCTCAGATTGATTACGTCTACCTGGGTCTGCCTACTCCCGACAAGTACGAAGACCATAATTTGAATGTCCGCAGGGTGGAAGCTTTGTCGGGCCGAGCCGTACAGCCTTATGAAATCACAGCATTCTTGCAAGGGAATCAAGTGGCCAGACGCTTGGTGGCCAAATGGTTCAACCGGGATGCCGATGGCGTTTTCAATGTGGATTTGGTGGCGGATCGAGGCAATTACAACGCTTCTGAAATGGATGTGGTCGAGGCTCGTATGACCAAGAGGGGCTTGGCGATGTTGTCCGATGCCGGGGAGGAACTGATAGGCAATACTTTTGTTACCGTGAACGATATCGTCTATATAGATAAGGAACAGCGGGCGCAGTTAGCCAGTGCTATTTTGCAGATAGTGGCGCAAGCAGCCTTGGTGGCGACAGCGGCTGCGGATGACGATGACACGGAAGCGATTGCCGGCGCTATTGCGGGTTCGGCCGCTTTGGGTTCCATCATAGCAGACAACCTGGCTGGATTTAAAGTGAAAGTGACCACCCATTTGTATCAATTGGTCTGGAATGATTCGATAGCCAATCTCTTTTATTCGGATTATTGGGTGGACGAAAACACGCCGGAGGCGGAGCGTTTACGGCGGAAAGCCTTGTTCGATCAGAGCGATTTGTTTACGTTGAAATATCTGGGCAAGTACAAGGTGAAGAGCGAGAAAACGGTGATGAAAGGCGTGCATTCCAACGAGGATATCATCCGCAAGGTCTGTGCGCGTGCTATGGACCGGAACATAGTGGGTTTGCAGAAAAAGTTCGAAGCCTTCAAGGTCAAGACTCCGGTAATAGCCGTGGAAAACGGAAGAGTGGTGGCGAAAGTGGGCAAGAAAGAAGGCCTGAAACCTTCTACCAAGTTCGAGGTATTGCAGCCGGTGGAAAGGGAGGACGGCAGGATGGTTTACCGTCGGGTCGGTGTGGTGAAGCCGCAGAAAGGGCAGATTTGGGACAATCGTTACATGGCTTTTGAAGAGCAGTCCGATGGCTCGGATCTGACAGCCACAACCTTCCGTACCATTTCCGGTGTCGGCTTTGTCCCGGGAATGTTGATCCGGCAATTGAAATAAGATTCAATCAGGTGTAAAAAAACCGGAGATTGTGAAATACAGTCTCCGGTTCTCTAGTTTGTGCGGATTGTAAGACGTAGAAAGCTATTTAGTTGTCGTTCTTTACGATTTCTTCGGCTTTTTCCTTGATGGAGTCGTCAACCAGGAAACGCCCGCAATATTCGCAGGAAATTATTTTCTTGTGCATGCGGATGTCGATTTGCCGTTGGGGCGGGATTTTGCTGAAGCAGCCGCCGCAGGCATCGCGTTCCACGCAGACCACGGCAAGACCGTTGTGCGCGTTGTTGCGGATACGTTCATAGAGACGAAGCCAGCGGGGTTCGATGTGTTTCTGGTAACGTTCCGATTTGTCCATCAGCGCTTTTTCGTCTTTTTCGGTTTCGGCTACGATTTCATCCAGCTCGCCTTTCTTCAAGTCCAAGTCCTTTTGCCGTTCGGAACGCACTTCTTCGATGTGTTCCAGTTCGGCTTTTTTCTTTTCAAGCTGGGCATTGGCTTCGCGGATGCGTTTCTCATGCAGCTCGTTGTCAAGCTTCTGATATTCGATTTCTTTGTTCAAGGCATCGTATTCGCGGCTGTTTTTGACATCTTTGAGCTGCTTGTCGTATTTCTTGAGCTGTGCTTTGTTTTCGGTGATGGCCGCTTTGCGGTCGGCAATGTTCTTGTTGATTTCGGCCATTTCGGCTTCGATCTTTTCGATTTTGCTGCTGTAACCGGCAATGTCGTCTTCCAAATCCTGGACTTCCAAGGGTAATTCACCCCTCAGTGTGCGAATCCTGTCGATGGCGGAATCCACGCATTGGAGCGCGTAAAGGGAAGTGAGTTTTTGTTCGATGTCCAGATCCCTTTCGTCCGAAACAATAACTGGCTTTTCTTCTTTTTGCCCGGTTTTTTCCTTCATTTCGATATGTATTTACGAATACTAATAAAAGGATACAGGGTTTCGCGCCTGTTCCGATATGAAAACGGCAAAATTAGGAAAATTTTTCCGAATGTACCTAAGAATAAGTTCCATGGCAAATTTTTCGCTCTCGAAATGCCCTATGTCCACGAGCCAGGTGCCAGGTTCGGCATCGGTAAAGTCGTGATATTTAAGGT
>JADIMZ010000016.1 GCA_017694335.1 Candidatus Pullibacteroides excrementavium | reverse complement strand
CCCTCCTTCTGCGGTAAATACCAGACAAGGAACAGGGACACGCAAAAGGACGGAAAGCCCCGCCGGCATCACCTGTCAGCATAATCATCTATTCGACAATTCGTTGATTAAATAAAAGCCTGCTGAAAAATGTTAAAATGTCTTCTTCC
Source organism: Candidatus Pullibacteroides excrementavium (assembly GCA_017694335.1). Lineage (GTDB taxonomy): Bacteria > Bacteroidota > Bacteroidia > Bacteroidales > P3 > Pullibacteroides > Pullibacteroides excrementavium. The sequence continues at coordinate 24,367 of JADIMZ010000016.1, read as the reverse complement.
TCAAAAGCGCATGTCCAACGTATTTAGGTAATGTTCCAATCCCTATGTCCGAAGCAAGCCTTCAGACCCTCTGGTTCAAGCAAAATGGAAAATCCATGCAGACAGCCCTCTGTTTGCCGGGAGCAAAGCTACCCAAAGTCGGGAACAAAAGCAAGGTCCACTTCGATTCTGAGATTACAAAATCATGGAGTCCGGTTTCATTCTTACGTCAAGACCTGTATCAAGCCCCAACGGAGACTTGCCCCAGTTTTCATATCAGAGATTCCCCTTGCAATCCCCGCTTTCGGAAAAGCATTTTAATCGGTTTTCCCATACACCTGACGCTTCTGGAAATCCTCCCTCCAAAACCTTGCGATTAAGACCCTCAAACAGTCAAGAATGCAGTTTTAGGTTGTCCTTCAACATGAGAAGCTGTTTAAAATTTCTTGCAATCCTGAAAAGAATGGATTTTCAGGGGGCAGTTTCAGGATTTTGTTTGCCCATCGGGGGCTATTTCGGGTCTGGTTGAGCGAGGCTCGAAGATAGCTTGGTCTCGGAGAAATCAAAGCAAGCTTTGATTCCCCGCTCGACTTTCGCTAGCGTTTGCCTTTTTCTCGTCAGATAGCTCGGCTATCCTCCTTTGAAAAACGCGGCGCCATCCCTCGAAATCCCCTCCCGATGACCTAAACAAATAAATTTAAACAGCTTCTAAAAACACCCGATTGGGAACCTGAGAGCGCAAAACCGGGAGACCATCTTGCCAAATAGCAATCTTCAAAAAAATCCCGGAACAAGAAATCAGGCTTCCCGGCGCAAAACATCCGCCGGCCGCTTCTCATCACCAGTGCAGAGAAGCTTCATCGAACCAATCCCCTCTCACCCGCATCACTTGCTCGATCACATCCCGCACGCAACCATCGCCCCCCTTCTTGCCAGAAATGTAGTCGGCGATTTCCTGGATTTCCACCGCCGCATCGGCCGGGCAAGCCGCGACCCCGCTCAGGCGCATCACCTCGTAATCCGGAATATCATCGCCCATATACAGCACTTCTTCCGGCTGCAAGTTATTGTCTCGCAGGTATTCCAAAAACTTATCCTTCTTATAGGACACCTGGGTGAACACATCCTTTACCCCCAAGAAAGACATGCGCATATGGAGGGAATGCCCTTTGCCGCCGGAGATGACCGCCACATGGTACCCCTTCTTGACCGCATGATGCAAGGCATACCCGTCTTTCACGTTCGTGTTCCGGATCTGGTTTTCCTCATCAATCAGCCACACTCTCCCATCGCTCATGACCCCGTCAAAGTCGAAGATAAAAGTAGTTATCTTCGGCAGTTTCGCTTTATAGTTCGCCATTTTCTTATTCGTCTGATTCGTATCCGTAATTCAAATCTTCTTCCCGGCACGTTCCTGCACCGCCTTGGCCAGCAGACGATACACCTCCAGATAAGCCCGGCCGGTTTCCGACGAAGCCAGCAAGGCCTCCTGACGGGCCAGCACCGCCGCATCACCGCGTGCCGCCGGTCCGGTCTGCACCGCAAAGGGAGGGTTCGCCTCCGCCTTGCGCAAAGTCTCTTCCATCAAGGGAGCCAAAAGAGAGAAGTCGATACCTTGCTCCCGGAACAGGTCGTAAGCAACCGTATACATGAAATTGACGTAGTTGCAAGCGAAAACGCCTCCCAAATGCAGGAAGGAACGCTGCCGGGAATCCAAGACCCGGACTTTTCCCGACAACGACCTTGCCAAACGTTCCAGACACTCCAAAGTCGGGGAATCCGAAGCCTCGATGCAAACCGGTATCCGCGAAAAGTCCGGGCAAGGTGCCGACTTGCTGAAAGTCTGCAAGAAATACAAGACCCCGCAAGGTCCCGAATCCGGTTTCAGCACCTCCAAAGGCAAAGCTCCCGACACATGGACCAGAATCCGGTCTTGCGGCAACGCAGCTTGTTCCCGCAAACACGAAGCCAAAGCAGGAACCGCCTCATCGCGGACAGCCAGGAAATACAGCTGCGCGGACACATCCAAACCGCTATTCTCCAAAACTTCCAATCCACCCCAGGCGGGTTTCGATTGCAAACGAGCAGCCAAGACTCCGGCGTTCTCCGCGTTCCGGCTCAACACCTGCACCCAGCAAATCCCGGCCTGTTCCAAAGCCGGCGCCAAATGGAAAGCCACGTTCCCCGCCCCTATCAGGACAGCCCGCAACTTCCTTTCCCGTTGCTCTTCCAACGAAAGACCCGGCACCAAGTAGAAATCAAACTGCCCAGGTTCGTCCATCACGCTCCGGAATCTCGCCTGCTGTTCCATGTCTCTTCTGAAATTATTTCCTGAGTTCCAAGATTTCCCGAACCTTCCGGTAGTCGATGTCCGAACGTTCGCCCAACAAAGTCCCCCTTTCCTCGAAACGTTCCACAATCGTATCAATCAAGGCACCGGCATCGCCCACCGAAGGATAATCCGAAAAACGGGTGCCTACTCCCAAAGAGCGGAAAAATTCCTCGGTCTTGGCAATCGCCGCCTCGGCATCGTCCACGTTCCATACCCGTTTGCCGAACTGCAGCAGCTTTTCACGCTTTTCCTCTTCCATGACCCGCTGCAAGCCCGGCCAGACAATCGCCAAGGTCTGCGCATGATCCAAGCCCGCCAAAGCCGTGATTTCATGGCCAATCTGATGGGTAGCCCAATCTTCCGGCACACCGGCGGCAATCAAGCCGTTCAAGGCCATCGTGCAAGCCCACATTACGTTCGAAGCCACATCCATATCGTCCGGATCATTGACATATTTCATGCCATTGTCCACCAAGACCTGCAAGATGCTTTCCGAGAAACGGTCCTGGATATCGGCCTGCACCGGGTAAGTCAGGTACTGCTCGGTGACATGCACAAAAGCGTCCACCACCCCGTTGGCCCGCTGCCTGGCAGGCAAAGTCAGCGTCACGGTCGGGTCCAGAATCGAAAAACGCGGAAAAGTCTTGGAACTGGCAAAAGCGTATTTCTCCTGCGTGGAGAGACGGCTTATCACCGCGCCGTTGTTCATCTCCGAACCGGTGGCGGGCAAGGTAAGCACCGCGCCGAAAGGCACCGCCTTGGTAACCTTGGCACCTTGGGTACAAATCGTATAAGGGTCTTCCCCTTCAAAATAGGTAGCTGCCGCAATGAACTTGGTCCCGTCTATCACAGAACCGCCGCCCACGGCCAGCAGGAAATCCACATTCTCCTTGCGGACGATTTCCACCGCCCTCATCAGCGTTTCGTATTTGGGATTGGCTTCGATGCCCGAAAACTCGATAAACTCGAAAGGAGCCAAAGCCTTGACCACTTGCTGGTAAACGCCGTTCTTCTTGATGCTTCCCCCGCCATAGGTCATCATCACTTTGGAACCCTGCGGAATCTGGCTGGCCAGATTCGCTATCTGCCCGGCCCCGAACAACACCTTGACCGGATTATAAAACCTGAAATGTCGCATATTTTCAAAAAAATTAAAGTTCCCTATAAAACCCAAAGGATTGCCTTGATTCGTTCCTATCCCTTAGCGTGTCAGAATTCCTCCCTCTGACGGTCGTTATCTATATTCGCTCCAGCCCCTTGGCGTATCCAAACCTTTCAACCCAAAGGGCTTCCCCTTGCGTGTCAGAATTCTTCCGGCCAGACGAAATGTTTTTGGCCTCAACCCCCTTGGCGTGTCAGAATCCCTCCCTCTGACGGGCAATATCTTGATTCGTTCCTACCCCTTGGCGTGTCAGAAGGTGTAAGATGCAAGGCGTCGCAAGGGTGAGAAAAGCGGAGCGTACTTCCGTACGTGAGCATTTTCGAACCCCTTGCGCAACGCAGCAGATTACACCTTATCACACGCCAAGGTTATTCTTTGACACGATCCGCCTGATTCAACCAAAACACCGCCTGACTCAGCAGCACCTGCTTGTCGTTCGGCAATCGCTCGTCTATCACCTCGTCCAGCAACCGTTTCAGGCACTTGCCCAAAATCGCCCCCCGTTCGTAGCCCACCGCGATCAAATCGCTGCCCTTGACAGCCAAATCCTTCATGCTGAAGCAGGCATCCTGCGCCTTCACCTCCTCGAACGCCTTTTCCAGCGAGCTGATATAGGCATCGCGGTCAGGCCAATAGACCGGGTTCTGCCCCGCCGCATCGCAACGCTTCATCTGCAACAGCCGTCGGAACTGTTCTTCCCCGATACGGTTGAGCCAACGCCGGATGCTCCTTGTAGTAGGCTCCACCCGGGCATCATGCACCTCCACCAAGGTCATCACCTCCTCTTCCGTCTTGCCGTCGAAACGCAGACGGTTCATGATATTCTTGCAAAGCGTCTTGCTCACATCGGCATGGCCGTAGAAATGCCCTACCCCTTGGTTATCCATCGTGAAAGTATGCGCCTTGCCCATATCATGGAAAAGAATCGTGAACTTCAACACAATATCATTGTCCGGACAAGCCTCCATCGCCTTGAGCGTATGCTCCCACACATCGTACACATGATGATGGTTATGCTGGTCGAAGCCAATCAGCGGCTTCAGTTCCGGGACCAAGAAACAGGCCACATCAGGATAATTCCGCAGCATCTCGGCCACCTTGACCCCCGAAGACTGCATGAAACGGTAGAACTCCGATGTAATCCTTTCCACCGCCACATCCTTGAGCAAGGGATAGAGTTCATGAATAGCCGCGTCCAAATCCGGATCAATCGAAAAGCTGAAATGCGCCGCAAAGCGCAAAGCCCGCAGAATCCGCAACGGGTCTTCACTCAATCGCTCGTAAGCCGAACCAGCGCAACGCAACAAAGCCGCCGCCAGATCCCGCTCCCCATGATAGGGATCAATCAAGCCCTCTTCCGGACTCCAGGCCATCGAGTTAACGGTAAAGTCGCGCAAGCCCAAGTCTTCATACAAAGGATTATCCAAATAGGTATGGCAGAAAGCGCCATCCGCGTCCCTGTTCTCCAAAGCAGGCGAGACTGGCGCAGGAGAAGCCGCAGAAACCGTTCCCGGCAGCTTCCTTCCCTGCAACAAATGCTTCTTCACCGTGCTTTTCTTACGGAACACGGTGATCTCGTAAGGCCTTCCATGCACCACTACCATCACCGTGCCATGCTTGATGCCAGCCGGAACTACCGTATAAGGCTTGTCGGCAAACACCTGCTTGACCTGCGCCGGAGTGGCCGAGGTGCAAATGTCCCAATCATGCGGCATGTTACCCATCAGGCAATCCCGCACGCATCCCCCCACTAAATAGGCCGCATAATCGGCTTCATGGAAACGTGACAAAATACGTTCCACATCTTCCGGAATTTCAATATTCTTTATCTTCATCGTTCCCGTTTTCTAAAACTTATTCCCCCGCCACCCAATCCGCCACGCCTCTCATCCTATTTATTTTCACCAAACGAGGACACCCGTTTCACAGCACTTGCCTTCATCGGCACACACGAACCACAGCGCTGTAAAATACCCGTCTCACAGTCCATCAATAAGCATGCTCTTCCTCAGCCAGTTCCTTCCTCGTCAACTTCTTCTTGTCGATAGCCCGCCAAGCATAAAATATATAGGCGAACACGAACGGCACCAAAATCGACACCACCGACATCACCTTGAGCGTAAAGAAGCTGGAACAGCTGTTGGCCAAGGTCAGCGAGCTCTGCAAATCCAGGTTCGACGGATAATAAGCCGTGTTGTTATAGCCCGCGCAAAGCAGCAAGGCCAGCACCGTCAAAACCGTCCCCGTACCGGCGAACCATATTCCCTTGCGGTATTCCGGGCAAAACACCGACTTGCCCAGACCGTACAGCACACCTGCCACGCCAATCAGGAACAGGCCTGCCACTACCGGCATCTGAATGAAATTATGCCAGTATTTATGCGGCTCCATATACACCTGGCCGGTCTCCGGGCTTACCGCAAAACCGTCCTTGAGCAAAGTCCGGATCACGAACGCCAAAAAGAACAGCAGGAATGGCACCGCATCCACCACCAACTGATGACGGAAACGCCCCTGCAAAGGCTCGTCATTTATATTATTGATGAAATACAGGTTTCCTAAAAGCCGAGCCAGGAACAAGACCGCGAAGCCCAGCACGATGTTCCAAGGTTCCAAAAAGGCATCCAACCCATGCGCGGCATTGCCCCACTGGCTGATTACCGGCATCGAAAACGCGGAAATGGCATCCTTGGAAACCGTGAAATTGCTACCATTGAAGAAGGTGGCCACCGCCGCCCCCAACAAAAGCGGGCCGAAGAAACCGTTCAGCACCAAGAATACCTGGTAAGTCTTCCGTCCCAAAAGATTCCCGAGCTTGCCTTGAAACTCGTAGGAAACCGCTTGCAGCACAAAACTCAGCAGAATCAGCATCCAAAGCCAGTAAGCCCCTCCGAAACTAGTGCTGTAGAACAGCGGGAACGAAGCGAAGAAGCCGCCCCCGAACGTAACCAAGGTGGTGAAAGTGAATTCCCATTTCCGGCCTGTGGAATTGACCAAAAGCTGGCGTTCCACCTCGTTCCGCCCCAGCTTGAACAGGAGGGAATTGCCGCCCTGCACAAACAAAAGGAAGACAAGAATGCCGCCCAAAAGGCTGACGATAAACCACCAGTATGCTTGTAAAAATTCGTATGTAAACATAGCCTGTCCTCCTTTATTTATTGTCCGAATCCCGTTCAACGCCCGATAACGAGCCGCCTGCCGCCGGCACTGTTTCCGCTGGCAGCTTTCCCGATAGGCCATCCACCTTTTCCGGCCCTTTCCTTATGGCCTTGACCATGATGCCGATTTCGGCCACCAACAGGATGGTAAACAAAGCCAAGAAAATAAAGAAAGTAGTCTTGACCGATGCCGGACTGAGCGCGGACACCGCCGCATTAACCGGCAGCAAGTCCTGGATCGCCCAAGGCTGACGCCCCATCTCGGCCACCATCCAGCCCGCCTGCCCGGCCACCATCGCCAAAGGAATGGAAACAATGGCCAGAATCTTCAGCCAGCGGAACTTGTCCCCGCTCAACAGGCCTTTGCGATTCAAGAACCAGGACACCACAAAGAACGCTATGAAATACAATCCAAGCCCCACCATGACACGGAAAGCCCAGAAAAGCACATCCACATGAGGCACCAAATCCGCCGGTTTCTCGATATAGCCATAGCCGAAATACGCGATATGCTTGTCCAGTACGGCGCGGGCCTGCGCGGCCGCCTGGGCATCGCCCGCTTCCTGCGCCTGCCTGAAATCGGCCAAGGCCTGTATCGCGATGCGCCCTCTGGCCATCTTCACTTCCGCCGGCAAAGCTGTCTCGCCGTTCGGCATCGTGTAACCGCCCTCCAGAATATTCTCAATACCGGGCACATAGCCATCGGCCGTCCGGGTCGCCAGAAACGAAAGCATGTTCGGAATCTTGATGCCGGCCACCACCTCCAAGCCTTGCGAAGTGCCGCCCTGCTCCAATCCTTCCAAAGCTGCCAACTTCATCGGCTGGTGCTGCGCCACCTCGTATCCCGACTTGTCGCCGGTAAAAGCCACTACCAAAGCGGCCACGATGCCGAAAACCGATGCCACCTTGATACTGGATGTGGCAAAACGCTGATGCCGTTTGCGCAGCAGGTACCAGCAGCTGACCCCGATTACGAAAGCCGCTCCGAGCACCCAGCCGCTCAATACCGAATGGAAGAACTTGGTCACCGCCATCGGCTGGAAAGCCACCGCCCAGAAATCCACCATCTCGTTGCGGACTGTTTCGGGATTGAACTCCATGCCCACCGGATGCTGCATCCAGGTATTGGCCACCAGAATCCACCAGGCCGAAATCGTAGCCCCGATGCCGGTGAGCCAGGTAGAAGTCAGATGAAAGCCTTTGCTTACCTTGTTCCAGCCAAAGAACATGACTGCGATGAATGTAGCCTCCATGAAGAACGCCAAGATGCCTTCGATGGCCAAAGGCGCACCGAAGATATCGCCCACGAACCAAGAGTAATTGCTCCAGTTGGTCCCGAACTGGAATTCCAGAATCAGACCGGTAGCCACGCCTATCGCGAAATTGATCCCGAAGATCTTCATCCAGAACTTGGCGGTCTGTTTCCAAAAGGAATCGCCTGTCTTTACATAGATTGTCTCCATGATGCCCATGATCATGGCAAGGCCCAATGTCAAGGGGACAAAGAGCCAATGGTACATGGCCGTCATCGCGAACTGCGCCCGCGACCAGTCAATCAAACCCGTAGAAATCTGTTCAATCATAGTATCAGAGTTTTTGACGCGTATTCAAAATCATCATTCCCGACCACAAAAATCCCACCTGTTTTCTGAAGCCTCGTTTACTTGCTCGTCATCCTGCCCTTACAAAGCCTGCACCTTCCGGTTCACCAATTCCGTCCCCACAAAGTCCTGTTTCTCGGCTTCGCTCTTGCCTTTGAGGAAATCCGGGAAAAAGAACACTTTCAAAATCGCGAACATGACAAACAATTTGACAAGGATAATCAGCCAAAGGGTACGCCCCCAGGTCATGGCACGGAACCCGTCCCGGTAAAACCGCCATATCCTGACCGGCAGGCATGACCGGCGGATTGCAGGATTCGCCATTGCAGCCGTTTCCCGTATTTCCGTATATGTCTTATCCATTCCGTTCATGTTATGCAAAAACAAAAGAAACCTTCATCCTCCGCTTTTTCCCAGTTTGCAAAAATAAGAATTAAGGCGGGTTTTAGAGACAAGAACATCAGAAATTCATATTTCCGAAGCAAAAAGCAAAGCAAGGCATCCCTGCCAAAGATAGCAGAATCTCATAGCCATAAAAAACGGCATGCCGTAATGGACATCTGCACGTTTGCAGACAATCCATCCGACATGCCGCCTCAAAATGCACCCGGTTAGACCCGGACACACTTCCATCGGGAATCAATCCACGTCAAACCAAAAAACCAAAATCACAACACCAATACTTTTTTCCTGTATCCATCCTGACGGACAATATACACGCCCGTTTCCAACGGGAGGCAGAAAGAATCCTTCCGACCGGCATATACGCGAACACCTGTTACCGAGAACACTTCCACCTCGTGCCCTTCCGCATTGCCTTCCATCCGCAAACAGCCATCCTCAACCCAAAGCCTGAGCGAAGGTACCGATGCAAACGCCTCGTTAGAAGTTGTATCTCCTGTTTCCACATGTTCAATGGAAACAGAACGGATATGGCAATTGCCGCCAAAGGCATCGGAATACACATGAAAACCGAAAAAGCCGATACCTTTTTCCTCCGCCACCATTTCCACCGAATAGGTTTCCCCGTCAAAGGAGACGGCAGGTATATCCAGAACCTGCTCTTGACGGTCTACCGAGCAGGAATCGCCAAAAGTGACTTCCAATTTCTCCAGCTGCTCGCTATAGGAAGACTGCGCCTCGAAAGTGAGGCGGTAAGTCTCCCCGGCATCATACACGATAGGCGGGGTAAAAATCCAGTCATCCGCCGCCGAAGTCTCGCTATACATGTAAACAGGATTCATGTACCCTTCTATGTTCGGGTAGACCCAAGTGTAACCATCCTGATTGTTGTCGATAATCTGGTAATAGTTGTAGAAATCGGCAATCGTATCAAAAGTAGTGGAATACGGCAACGGCAAAGGATCCCCCACAATAAGAGCATTGGAAACAGCCGCATAACCGTCTTCCCCTTGATAACGGGACACCACCATGTAGATATACCTCGTCATATCCCCTGGAACCGTTTCCTTGTAGACATTACCTTTGAAATCCTGTTCAACCACCACCTCGTAAGGATAACGGACAATACGGTAAGTCAGGTTGGCGGTGTCGATAGCATTGCCATGCAAGCCTCCCTGCGGGGTATCCCACTCCAAGGTCAGTTCCAAACCTGCCGCGCTCAGACGGATATTGGTCGGGTTCAACGGCAAGTCATATCCCACATACACAGACTTTGTCCTGCGCACGCCTTTCCTCCCTTGGGCATCGTAAGCACGATAATAAAGCGTATTGGCCCCATAGGGCATCGCCAAAGATCCCGTCTCCACTTTCTGGCCGGGCATCACATCCTCTATCCTTACAAGAACCGAATCCTGATTAGAGATTTCAATGACCAGATTCCCTTCAATCGAGTCTCCCATATAAGTCAAAGAAGGAGCCGTAAAGCTGAGAGACCCTTCCAAAAGACCATCGGTGGCAGGCGCAAAGGCAAAATCATCCACGCCGGAAGGAGCATCCAGTTCCGGTTCGGCCAAATAGGCACCGGTCATGAAATACTCCTTGGGCATGTAACCGGCCATTGTCCCAGCCCCCGTATTCAGGTTCAACTCCACTATCACGGTATAATAATCGTCCAGATACGCGCTCGAAGAAGGAACCATCCAATACAGTTTGTCGTCTGCATTGTTGAAGAACAAAGCCGACTTGGCACCCATGATGATGAATGAGTCACCCTGCAACAAACCCGACACGGACACTTCCCCCACACTGACTTCCTTGGCAGTTTCTTTGTTGATGCGAACCAAATTGTACTGACCGCCCGAAACCATAGTCGAAACGGCATACAATTCTCCATAGCGGTTGCAAGCCAAGGAGGAATACCAATGCCCCTCCAAAGTCCCCACGTTCTCCCATTCGGCTGTTTCAGGATCGATCCGAGCCAGATAGAAGTCATTGAAATTGGTTCGAGCCAAGGCATAGATTTTGTCGGTGGTAATGTCGTATGCCAATGAATTGGACACGTTCCGCCAATTATCCTGCAAGGTTATGGAATCGAGCATCTGACCCGTTTCGGCATCGTACACCTGCCATACCGGTATTTCCGATCCGATAGTGCCATCGTCATCCATCACATTGCAGTAGATTTTCCCGTCGTGCCAAGTGCTTCCCCCTGCCACAATCAAAGGGGCATTCAGCGCGATATGTCCGGACGAACCAGCCGGGAACCGGTAAATTCCCGCCGAATCGGGTACATAGGTATCAACACCCCAATGCCCGTTACTGTACATCGTGCCGTACACGTCCACCCCTTCCTGAGCAAACATAGGCATGGTCTGAGCAAAGGAAAACAAAGGCAACACTGCAGATAAAGCTGTCAAAAATATTCTGTTACGCATAATTCATCTTTTTTGAAGGAGAACCGCCCACAGGCTTGCCGGCTTGCAAACGGCTCTCCGGTTCTGTTGGACTAACGGACAAACTTCAACACGCGGATATTGCCTTCCAAGGTCCGCACACGAACAATATACATGCCGCGACGCAAATGCTCCACGCTGACCACCGGACGTATCTCGCCCGTCATGACCCGCTTGCCATCCACCGAGTAAATGTCAAATTTCCCTCTGGCATCGGGCAAGTAAAGGTTGCCCGCATAGTAATGCATCTCCAATTCTTCCACCGGCCTTTCTATCGCCGTCGTATCAGCCGGCAAGGTGTCGATGGCAACAATCCTGAAATCGTCAATACCGATCATTCCATCCTGCGCCGCCGTGGAATAAGCAAAGAAACCGAATGTCAAGGTATCTGCCACAGCCGCTGTCATCTCGATAGCGCATTCCGTCCATTCCTCGCAGGCATCGGCCCACTCATCAATCACTTCATAGGTATCCGTACCCGGTGTCGGGGCATACACCAAAGCAAGGCTCGTATTGGCTCCCGGCTTGTACAAACGGAAAGAAAGCTCGTATTTGACGTTTTCCTGAATCGGGAACAAAGGCGTGAATACCAAATCTCCCCTTGCCAAAGCTTCCGTGGAGGGCGCAACCAAGGCTTGCGATCCCGAATAAGCGGCAACCTCGCCATCCATCCGAGTAATGTTCCAAGGATTCGTCGCTATTGAAACTGTCCAGTTGGGTTCTACCAGATACAAGCCCTCTACCTCCTCGTCAAAGTTGTTGGAATAAGGAATATCGCATACCGCCGGATACTCCTTCACCTCATAAATATTGACATATTTCAGACTCACGCTTTCTGCCACGTCCCCAGCTTCCAAAACCACATGGTAATTGCCGGTCTGTTCAACCCGAGGCAAAGCAAACGAAAACTCCGGCCATTGACCAAAACGATCCAAGCCTATGTAAGCCTTATCAAAAGATTGGCTCCATGTGCCGGACTCCGTCCCATCGGTCACTGTCAGGGTCAGGCTGGCCGCATGATCCGCATCCGTCAAGAAAGCATAACGTACTTGATACAGTCTTCCAGATTCCAGACTGAAATCCTCGGAAGACAGGGACGCATCTCCTTCCGCCACGTAAAGGCTGTCATCCGAAAGCGTCCAGCCTTCAGCCTGCCAATCTTCATCCTCCGAAAAATCATAGGCATAGCGTTCCACACGCAATACCTGTTCAGTCCTGTCCAGCATCGCAGTGGCCGCCTTGCCGGCAACGCCTTTCACGGAAGGCACCGCCCGGAACAGCATCATTCCATTCTCTGTCACATTGTCGTTAGGCATTTCCACCGACATCCGCTGACCAGGAGATCCTGTCAGGCTCGCCCATTCAACACCGGAACGGTATACGGTCACCGTCACCTCCTGAGTCAAAGGCATGGAGTCGGCTTCCATGGCAGGATTCAGCCAGCTCATCACAATCAAGTCGTCCATACTGGAATAAGCCACGCCAAAATCGGTAGGGGCACAAGTTACAATCTGCCGGTCAAGCGCATATACCGCAATACTGTCCATCCGGACTTCGGCATTCCCTTCATGCTGGAACAACACCCTGAAAGCATAAGCCTCCTCTTGCATCTTGGGAATATCCAAAGCAAAAGCAGCATAAGCAGATCCAGCCGCAATCGTGTCAATCATAACCGTATCCTGCCCGTTGGTCACGCCCACAGCCAAATCCGCCATATTCCGCAACTTGAACGAAATGGCATATTGCTCCCGCATGTCCCGATGGTTGAACCAAACCGAAGCGGCTTGATTCTCCAACACCATTTCCATGCCGGATGCTTCCCCTGCTACCGCTGCAACTCCGGACCAGCCCATCAAAGCCATATCTTCTGCCAAAGAATCAAGATTGTCCGCATAGGGAAGCTCCGCATAAATATTGCGTCCCACCTCCAGATTATCGAACACGGCATTCCCGCCGGTTTCCGAAGTGGCCAGACGTAAAGCCACGCAATAAGTGCCGCTTTCAACCGGGACAAAGCGGAAAGAATGCGAACCTTCACCCTGCATGGAATATGTCGTAGAAGGAATCAGCTCCACATCACTGCGCCCGTTGGACATGGAGAGTTCAAAACCATAATCCCCGGCGGTATCCCCGTCATAAGCATAATCAAAGCTTACTTCATATTCGTAGCCTTCTTCAAAATTCATCAAAGGCGTGAACGCGTATTCCTCATGGGCCGCGCCATAACCGGACTCAAGGCGGTATCCGCCATTATCCGGGTCTTCCACCAAAGACAAGCTGATATCCCCGCTCATAGCCCAATCAGCCAAAGACAATTCATCGGAAAAGTCCTCAAAATAAGGCAAGTTCAAAGGATCCGACTCGTTTTCAAGGTAATAAATTCCTGCATCCCACAACATAATCTGGTTCTGGTTTCCCGTGCAACGAATCGCGAAATAATAAGTTCCGGCTTCCTCTATGCCTACCTGCGGCGTAGCATACGCCATGGAACCATTTCCCTCCACCGTAAAATCACAGACTTTACGCTGGCTCGAAATGGTGGAATCCCGGCCGATATAAATTTCAAAATAGGCAGGGAAATTGATACTTGCCTGGACATTCATCTCCAATATGTAACGACGATTCGGACTCAGGTTCACGCCAGGAGAGAACAACCATTCGTCTCGGCTCGACTTAGCCGTCATATACCAATTGTTGCGGTTTTCCTGATACTCCCACGTCATATAACCGTCCTCGTTCCGGATAGTCCATTCCGTAAAAGGCAAACGACCTTCTTCTGTCCCGCCCCAGATAAACAAAGGATTCGGTTCGCCCTGGAAATCGTCCAATACTACAGACAAGACCGTATCTTCGCCTAACAAGCCCTCTTCCACATAAGCGGCAATGCCGTAACGAGCCTCCCCGCTGAAAGGCACCGGACGATCCACATACGTCATGGCTTCGCCCGCCTGGCCGGCAACCGTATCTATCGCGGAACCGTTACGAGAAATCACAATATGAACCGGCTGGTCAATAAGGATATTCTCCTTGTCCATTACCGGGTTGACCCAGGACAACAAAGCTTCGCCCGTGCGGATATTCGAACTCAAAGCATATTCGGTAGGAACCAAAGGCACAATGCCTTCGCTTTGGCGAACCCTTACGCTCCGCAACAGGAGCATCCCGTTCCGCGCTGGAGATGCCGCTTGGAAACCAATCCGGTAATTTCCAGCCTTTTCCGACGTGATTTTCAGATAGCACAGCGTATCCTGATTAGCAGCAAGACGTTGAACCGTCAAGGTATCGGACATGCTTGCAGCTGTAGCGTCCGTACCCAGGAACACGTTCAGGATTTCATCTTCCATATTCCCCTGGGCCGCCGCCTGAAAAGCCAGAATATAGCTTTGACCGGCTTCCATCTCCATAACCGGGGAAATCAGCCAGTCGTCCTGCGCATCCTCGTTAGAACGAGCCAGCACGATACCGGAAGCCCCCAATTCGCCCAAATGCCACAGGTTACCATCCTCATTGGCATCGATAATAGTCCAATCGGAAGCGAGGACAGCCCGGGTAAAGTCCATATAAAGCAGTGTCAGTTCATCCTGTTCGGGAAGCAACTGTTCTTCCACCGTCACGCTATGGATATACCAAACCCCATAACCCGCCGATTGATTCCGCAAAGCCACGCGGTAATCCCCTGCGGTTTCAAAATAAAAGAGGACCGTATCACTGGCATCGGCTGTCATATCCAAAGATCCTATCTGCCGATAGGCAGACACGTCAGAACCTTGACCGGCATAGACATCTATCTTGTCGTCCGAGCCGACATTACCCAGCGGGGATTTGTCCACCACCATTTGATAAGCCACATTGGCCTCGAACGGCAACTCTGGCGAAATCAGCCAGTCATCGCTCAACGTATAGATAAGCGGCGTATACACGCCATCAGAACTGCTTGTCCAAGTTGTACCGTCCCCGTTGGCATCCAAGACTTCCCAGTCTCCTAACGAGAGCCTGAAATCCTGCGTATAAGGCAGTTCTATTCCGGCATCATTGCAGACCACATAAAAATCCTTGACCATCAATAGGTCTGCTCCCCCGCTTGTGGCGTTGCGGATAGAAAGCGAGTAATCTCCGCTCATGGATGCCGTAAAAGTGCAATTGGCCTGCGGAGTGACCAAAATCTCATAAATCCCATAGGTGGCCAGAACTTCCCCGTTGTCGTCCTTGCTGCCAAAACGCAACTCCAATGAAGGATTGCCTCCCGACGAACTGGCTTGCGCCATATTAAAAATGACGGTATAAGATTTACCGCTTTCAAAGGAGAACACCGGAGAAGTCAGCCAGTCATCCGTGCCTTGGCTGTTGCTCCGGGAACAAATCCCGTCCGGATAAGAAGGGTTCATGGCCCAAGTGTTTCCGTCTCCATCTCCGTCAGTAAATGCCCATCCCTCTTGGGACTCGGCAAAATCGATGGTGTACGGCATGTTTTCTGCCAGCAGCGGCAGGCTGCAAAAGACACCTGCCAGCAATAAGAATAGAATCCGTTTCATAAGTTTTGGTTTAAATTGTTACTTTTATCGTTTATCAATTTGTCATCCGACGTACTGTTTCCCGTATCTCCATTGAACAAGCATTCGTACCTGAGTCCAGACCAGGCACGGCTTGACACCGAGACCTTGCCTTGCTGTTTCGTAAAGTAAGCCAAAAAGAATCAAAAAACAGGAAAAGTGATATCACTTTAATATCACTCATTTTTTAAAGAAATGAATAATAAACTATTATAGACATGTCAAAAACAACAGAAGTGATACAGGGGATACAGGAAGAAACACACCTACGACCCGTTCTACAAACCACGACACGACAAAACCGCATGCGGCCCGCAGAAAAAAAACAACACAAGCTGACATTTCCCAGCCTAAATCGTTTTCAGGAAAGACTGTATCGATATATTGTCGGCGATCCCCAACTTTTTCCGTATCCGGGAACGGATATTATTGACCGTCCTTTCCGACAAATTGGTCATCCCGGCTATATCCTTGGTGGAACTGCCCACTAAAAGCAAGACGGAAACCCTCTTTTCCGACACGGTCAACGAAGGATACCGCTGGGACAGACGGCTGATGAAATCATTATAATTGGTATCGATGTAATCGTAGAAACGCTGGGCATTGTCCGAGAAACTGTCTTCCAGCTGGCGGTAGAGCTTTTTCAAAGACCGCTTGTCGTCCGATGCCATCGTGTTTGTCTCCATACGCTGCAATCCCCGTACGGTCTCGTTTACTATCTTCTTGACTTCGTGATGATATACCGACATTTCCGTCAGTTCACGCTTCTTCTGGCTCAACTCTATGTCCAGCAACTCCATATTCTTCCGCTCGGCCTTGATACGTTTACGGAAACTCCTGAACACGGCCCAACCCACTGCCAAGGCCACACAAGCCAAGGCTATGCCATACAACCAACGTTTCCTGACCCGAGCCTGAAGCTCTGCCAATTGCCTCTCTGTCCGCACAGTCTCAGCCACAACATCCATTTCCACATCCGTGGAATGCTTTTCCAATACGGCAAGGGAATCCCTGACAGCCCCCATCTTCCAGTAATAAGCCGACAACTTAGAAAAATCCCTGGAATCCAAAGAAATAGAAGCCAGGCCTTCCAAGCAAGAAAGCTGGGAAGAAATATCACCCGCCTCTTCCGCCAAAGACAAACTGGACAAAAACGCCTCTTCCGCCCGGGAATCCAAGCCGGCCTGATGCAGCAACTCGCCGTAATTCAATTGATATAAAATCCCATAACTATGCAGGAAATCGGAACCGGCAGCCATGGAATCTATCCTGCCCATCATGGCAAGACCTTCGTCCACTCTCCCGGACAAATTATAAGCCGTGGCCAAATTGAGCATAATCGGCAACTGATGCCCCTTCCAGCGAGCCAAGTGGCACAAACGGTACATCTCTTCAAAAACCGCAATGCTTTGCTGGTACTCACGCTGCTGACCGAACAAGATAGCCTTGCCGTTCAAAGTCTGGATCATATTGGCCGTATCTTCATGCTGATAGTAATAAGAGTAAGCTTTGTCCAGATATCCAAGAGCCAAATCGTTGCCTATGGCCGCATAAACCAAACCTGTCAGCCAATTAGCCTCGGCCTGCGCCCTATCGTCAGCTTCCTCTGCCAGCAACAAGGCATACAAAGCATACTGCAAGGCATAACCATACTGTTCCAACTCCACGAAACTCTTGCCTAAATCCATGTAAGCCAGCAAAATCAAGCTATCATCTTTCAGAAACATCCCCGCCTCCAATTCAGCATAGGCGCAATAGACATTGTCTTCCGGCATTCTTTGATTATCCTGGACGCAAGCCCTGCACGAGTCGAACTTCCGCAAGGCGGATTCCCTTTCTATTCTTCCATAGGAGAAACCGTTCAAGCCGCAAAAGGCAACAACGGCCACACTGATATTGCAAAACCACTTCGGCATAATTCCTCTACATTCTCGCATCCAACAAGATCCTCCTGCCATTGCTCCCCTTTTTTGCTCCTCCCGAAAAACACAAAACCAATCCCATTTACAAACAGCCGATAGACACAACTACAAGCATTTTCCCTCCGCAATCTTAATCAAACGGAAGATATTATCCATGGTCTGGGACAAATCTTCCATGCAGCGGAAACGAACCTTGGAAAAATCCTGCGCGACCCGGTTCGTACTGAAAACGGCCGAAATGCCTTTGCCATAAGCATCCGTAACATCATCCCCCACATCGCCCGCCACCACGATAACCGGCACACCAGCCTGGCGGGCATGGCGGGCAACCCCGCTAATCACCTTTCCCCCTAAGCTCTGCCCATCCACCTTTCCTTCCCCTGTAAACACGTAATCAGCACCTTGCAACAATGCATCAAACCCTACCGCCTCTAACAGCATGTCTATCCCCATCCTGATGGAAGCCCCTAAGAAAGCCACCATCCCGAAGCCGCACCCGCCAGCCGCACCCACACCGGGAATCCGGGAAGCATCCACACCCAGATCTTTCTGCACAATCCTGTCCAAATGCCGCAGCCCCGCATCCAATTCTTCCACCATACAGGCATCGGCTCCCTTTTGGGGCGCAAAGATATAAGCCGCACCATTAAAACCAAACAAGGGATTGCCGGTATCGCACATCGCCACAAGATCCGCCTTGTCAATCAAAGGATTCCGATGGGAAACATCAATACGGGCAATATCCTTCAACGTACCGCCCACCGGCACAAATTCCTCTCCCTTTGCATTGAAGAAACGAACCCCAAGCGCAGATGCCATGCCGCAGCCTCCATCATTGGTACCGCTGCCGCCCAACCCCACCACTATCTGGCGGCAGCCATTCTTCCACGCTTCTTCTATCAGCTGCCCCACCCCGTATGTAGTGGTTACGGACGGATTACGGTTCTCCCTGGTCAAGGGCAAGCCTGCACAGGCCGCCATCTCTACCACGGCAGAATCACCGATTTTTCCCCAGAACGCATCCATCATCATTCCATAGGGGCCTTGCACACGAGCATCCAGCCGATCTCCCCGGTGGCAAGTTGACAGAAAGGCATCCACCGTCCCTTCTCCTCCATCGGCAATCGGAATCCCAACCACTTCCGCATCAGGGAAATGACGCAGGGCAGCCTCCCGCATCAGAGCGCAAATCTGCGCGGAAGACATAGTCCCTTTGAACGAATCCGGTATCAGTACAATCTTTTTCATGCGCCTAAAGGTAATCATTTTCTATGGATTCCACTCCCTTTTATCGGATTTTCCGTTCCAAAAGCCCTGTATAGAATCTCGCTGCAAAACAAAGTTTTTTCTCAACTTCGCCGCGTGCTTGACTCTGTTTATGCAGACAACAACCACATAACCAACATATACCATCACCAAAATCAAATTTTACTACCATGAAAAGAGCAATTGCAGGAATCGGCTTGGCCTTAGCTTTCTTAGGAATGGCCAATGCTCAAGACCGTTTCGTGGACGAAAGCCTGCAAAAAAGGAATGTCGTTTTGGAAGAATACACGGGAATCCGATGTGGTCAGTGTCCCAGTGGACACATGATTGCCAACAGCATCAAAGACGCGCATCCGGAAGATGTTTTCTTAATCAACATCCATGTAACCAATTTGGCAGAACCTATGGGCGAAGGCTCCGATCTCAGAACGGATTGGGGTTCGAATCTATTTGGACAGACGGGTATCAGCGGGCTGCCGGGCGGCACCATCAACCGCCATGTATTCCCCAACCACACCAGCATGTCCGTGACGCGTTCCAATTGGCCCATGTTGTCGGAAGAAATCCTGCAAATGGATGCATACGCCAACATTGCAGCCAAAGCCTCCATCAACTGGGAAACCCGGGAAGCCGAAATCACCGTGCAATTGTACTATACCGGGGACTCCCCTGAAGAGGTCAACTTCCTGAACGTGGTAATGCTGCAAGACTATATCCGCGCATACCAGAGCGGAGCGTCCAGCAACCCGGAACAGGTGGACGGCAACCAATACATGCACATGCACGCCCTGCGCGACATGATTACCGGCCAATGGGGAGATTCCATCACCTCTACCTCCACGGGGTCGTTTGTGGAAAAGACTTATAACTACAGCATTCCGGACAGTGTAAGGGATATCCCAGTAGACCTGGAAAACATCAGCTTTGTGGCTTTCCTTGCCGAATCGCGCAGGGAGATCATCAACGGCTGCGAAGCCCCGCTAACCTATACCAACGGAGGGCCGCAATACGTTTTCCATCTGTCCAACGTGCAGCAGGTCCCCAACAACACCTGCGATGACAGCGTTCGCTTCTCCGCCCAGCTTTCGGTACGTGCCGCCTCTACGCCGATATCCGATATGACCTTCCTCTTTGATACCCCGAACGGACGGCAGACTTACACCCAGCACTTTGACCCCGCCTTGGAAGCAGGAAGCAACATCAATTTCACCAGTGTCCCTCTGCAATACCGTGCCAATCAAAGCGGTTCAGTCACCATCATGCTGGACGAAATCAACGGTGCCACCGATTTCACTGAAATAGACCCATTTATCATAACTTTTGAAAAATGGTACACTGCCGTACCGACCCAGAATGCAAACCTGATTATCGCCCAAGACCGCTACGGCGATGAAATCACTTGGGAACTGACACAAGGAGAAGAAGTCCTGTTCAGCGGCGGCCCGTACACCAACCTTTCTGCATCCGGCGAACGCGAACGCACTGAAGCCTTGACTTTGGCAGAAGGCTGCATGACCCTCAGCGTTTATGATGCCGGCATTGGATCTGTTGGTATCAACGACGGGCAAGGAGAAGGCTATATCCAAATCAACGATGCCGATGGCAATAGCATGCTTCACCACAACGGAGTCTTTGCCGACAGCTTGACCATCATGGTTTCGTACAACTTAGGCTCCATCGACACCACCGACCCGGGGCCAGTCGATACCACCCTCAACGAAAAACTGGAAAACATTCAAACCAAGCTTTACCCCAACCCGGCTTCGGAAAGCATATATCTGCAATTCAATGTGAATCAAGCCGCCTCTTTCGATATCCAGATTTTGAACAATGCCGGGCAGGCCATCTTGAATTTGGGTCGCCGCAGCTTTGGCAACGGCCTGCAAACACTGCAAATCCCCGTTGGAACGCTGCCGGAAGGCGTATATTTTGTACTGCTCCAAAACCAAAAAGCTCGCGCCGTTCAAAAGGTGGTCATTAAACGTTAAACCGCCTGCCGGCACAGGGTAGCCGCAAAGTCGAAACCGAATTCAGGGAAAAGTGCGGACAAGGATTTTTCCGGTTCGCACTTTTTTCTTACCTTTGCAGCCCTCAACGGAACCGCAAGAGCAGCGAGTCAGTCTCCTTCTCTTGGATTCTGAAAAACGCGGCAGTAGCTCAGTTGGTAGAGCGCTAGCTTCCCAAGCTGGAGGTCGCGGGTTCGAGACCCGTTTGCCGCTCAACACAAACCCGTGAAAATCAAGCCCTCGGATTCCTCCGGGGGGCTTTTTGTTTTGGTCCTTGAATACGTTCTTACCTGTATTTACTTGCAAAATGCCTTGCCACTGTTTTATCAAAGGAGGCATACAAAGGCAACATTCGGCATCAAATTCCTCTCTTGCTCTGCCATTCTTGCACTTTTAACATTTTTTAAGACTTTTCGGCCAGTTCACACAGAGCGCACGTCCGGATTTTGATTACATTTGCGAACCTTGTCGGCCAGACTATCTTATTTCCCGGCAAGACTCCCATGCCTGGAATATTTCCTGCAAGAATAGCTCCGGGTTCAAACTCCTAAAACTTATTAGACGCATGAAAATCCTCATCGCACACCAAATTCCCCGTTCGCCCTTCGCGAACATGCCTGCCGATTGGACCATCACCTTCCCGGCCGAAGACCAGGACTGCTTCAGCCAGGAAGAATTGCTGAAACTGATTCCCGAATACGATGCCTTCGTCTCCTATTTCACTTACCCGGTGCTGAACTCGATGATCGATGCCGGGAAACGCCTCAAGATCATTTCCAATTTCGGGGCCGGATTCAACAATATCGACATTGAATACGCCCGCAGCAAGAAAATAACCGTAACCAACACGCCCAAATCCGTCTGCAATCCTACTGCCGAGCTGGCCATGGGGCTGATTCTGGCCGTAGCCCGCCGGGTCGGGGAATTCAATATCAAAATCCGCTTGCAGAAAGAAGAATTGTGGAAACATAACCTCTTAGGACACACGGTGGAAGGAAAGACACTCGGAATCATCGGCATGGGACGAATCGGGCAGAACTTAGCCAAGAAAGCCGAAGCCTTCGGCATGAAAGTGGTTTACTGCAACCGCCATACCGAAGTGCCGGGATACAAACGGCTCAGCATGGAAGAATTGCTGCAACAAGCCGATGTGGTTTCAGTCCACGTGCCGCTCAACAAGGAAAATACCAAGCTGATTGGCAAGAAAGAGTTTTCCTTGATGAAATCTTCCGCCTACTTCATCAATACTTCACGGGGTGCCGTCGTGGACGAGGAAGCCTTGGCCGAAGCGCTTGAAACTGGGGAAATAGCCGGAGCCGGATTGGATGTCTATGAAAAAGAACCCGTGGTCAACGGCAAACTGTACCAATTCTCCAACGCCGTCTTAGTACCGCATATCGGGACGGCCACCTACGAGACACGGGAAGCCACCAGCAACGAAGCCTTGTCGAATATCATCAATTTCTTTGCGGGACAGCCCACCAACGTTGTCAACTAACCATCCATTTACCCCGCCATGTCCCAAAGCGTCCTTGCCGAACTCCAAAGCCAATACAACCTCCTGCAAAAGGAGTTCGAGCAGGAAAAGGAGATGTTCCGGGATCAGACCGAAAAGGCCGGCATCGCCCGCCGCATCCAGCAAGGGCTTTGCTGGTATCCGCTCCGCCTGGGAAGAGAGCGATACAACGCGCTGAACCAGCTTGTCATCGAAATCGAACGCCTGTCCGACACGGATGTGGAACATGCTTTCGAGTATGGCAAGCCGGTTCGTTTTTTTCATACCCGCCCGGACGGCCGAATCGAATACCTCAAATTCAACGCCTCGGTCAGCTATGTCAACGAAAACCGGATGGGGGTCGTCCTGCCGTCGGCATCGGCCATCATCCAGCTGAACCTGTTCCGGGAAATCGGCATCCAGCTCTATTTCGATGAAAGCTCGTACCGGGAAATGTTCGATGCCCTATCGGCCGTCAGCCAAGCGCAAGGCAACCGCTTGGCCGAACTGCGGGAAATCCTGCTGGGCAAGCAACCCGCAAACCGGCTGAACCTGCTTCCGATGCGTTTCCCTTGGCTAAATGCCTCGCAGGAAGCCGCAGTAAACCAAGTCTTGGAAGCCAAAGACGTGGCCATAGTGCATGGTCCTCCGGGCACAGGCAAGACGACCACCTTGGTGGAAGCCATCTACGAAACCCTGCACCGGGAAAACCAAGTCCTTGTCTGCGCCCAGAGCAACACGGCGGTGGACTGGATATCGGAAAAACTGACCGACCGGGGACTGCACGTGCTCCGCATCGGCAACCCTAGCCGCGTCAACGACAAGATGCTGTCTTTCACCTATGAACGCCGCTTCGAAGCCCATCCCGACTATCCTGAGCTCTGGAGCATCCGCAAGACTGTCCGCGAGATTTCCTCCCGGCTTGGCAAGATGAAACGGGAGGACAAGGAATCGGCCCGAAACCGTCTCGGCAAGCTGCGCTCGCGAGCTACCGCCTTGGAAATCAAAATCAATACCGAACTTTTCGATGAAGCGCACGTAGTAGCTTGCACCTTGGTCGGCTCGGCCAAGCAAGTATTGTCGCACCGCAAATTCAGATCGCTTTTCATCGACGAGGCTTCGCAAGCCTTGGAAGCCGCCTGCTGGATTGCGCTCCGCAAGGCAAACCGGGTCATCCTGGCAGGCGACCACCACCAGCTGCCGCCAACCATCAAATGCTACGAGGCGGCCCGGGCCGGATTGGATCACACGCTGATGCAGAAAATCGCGGAACGGAAACCGGAATGCGTGTCCCTGCTGAAGACCCAGTACCGGATGAACGAGACCATCATGGGCTTCTCTTCGCATTGGTTCTATCGGGACATGCTCCAAGCGGCACCCGAAGTCAAGGACCGCCTGATTTTCACATTGGACACGCCGATAGTCTGGGTGGACACCTCCGGCCTCGGTTTCGAGGAAAGCCTGCGGGAAGATAGCCAGAGCCGGGTCAATCCGGAGGAAGCGGCTTTATTGATTTCGACCTTGCAGGCTTATATCGAGGAGGTCGGCCCGGAACGAATCCTGGAAGACCGAATCGATTTTGGATTAATCTCGCCCTACAAGGCGCAAGTCTATTATCTGCGGAACCTGCTCAAAAAGACGGTGGCACTGAAAGCCTTCCGCCCGCTATTCACGGTACATACGGTGGACGGCTTCCAAGGCCAGGAAAGGGATGTTATCATCCTCAGCCTGGTGCGAGCCAATGCCGAGGGGCAAATCGGTTTCCTGCGCGACCTGCGGCGGATGAACGTGGCCATGACCCGGGCGCGGATGAAGCTCATCATCCTGGGCGATGCCGATACCCTGACCCGGCATCCGTTCTACAAAGCCCTTTACGAATATGTAGCCGAAAAAGGGAAATTGACATAAGTCCTTCACGTATAAGCGACTATATTTCCGGAAGAGCTGAACCCACTTTAAAAATCGCGCGTTTACTGTGCCAGACCCTGCATATCTCGCCAGCCCAAATACTAGGTATTTAAGCCAAGGTTTCAAGCATCTG
>JADIMZ010000165.1 GCA_017694335.1 Candidatus Pullibacteroides excrementavium | reverse complement strand
TCGTTGGCCGTGGCTTCCACGCTCACCTCCGTACCGGCTTCATACTCGCCCGCGCCGCTCACCGTGCCGCCTTCCGCCGGGTCGGCCGCCAAAACCAAGGTGTACATTTCCGGCTGCGGCTCTTCCTCTTCGGCGAACAAAGCCGTCAGAGCCGTATCGCTGACAATCGTGAAAACGTATCCGGTTTCCTTGCTCAGCGTGTCGGACTCCGACATCCAGGCCACGAACCGCCAGCCTTCGTTGGCCGTAGCTTCCACGCTCACTTCCGCACCGGCCTCGTATTCTCCCGCGCCGCTCAGCGTACCGCCTTCCGCCGGGTCAGCCGCCAATGTCAAAGCATACGTATCCACTACTTTCACCATGATGGAATCGTTCCACTGCGTGCTTCTCGAACCATAGGTAGGCGCGGAATACTGGACCTCGAAATTGTAGAAATACGTCGCGCCGGCTTCTACTGCCGTGTCCACGTAAGAGGTAGGCAAATCCTCGCCGGCCACAGGCATAAGCATCCCCACAGAGGAGCCGTAAGGCACCGACATGTCCTCCTTCTTGTTGATGGTAATACGCATGATCTGGTAGGTTGTCCCGTAATCGTCCAACAATTCCTGAGGCCACTCCCAACTGAGCCTTACAGCCAGGCTGTCCCTGATTTTCTCTGCTTTGGGATCGAGCACCGAATACAGGTCCGGAGTCCCGGCTTCCAGATTCAGGCGGCCGGTCAAGTCCATCGCATCGGCAGTGACGAACAAGCTCGTCGTATAATCGTTGATAGAGGGATGCGTGCAGCTAATCGTATAATATTCGTTCAAATACCCATGTATCGTAGTCTCGAACCAACCCTTGTCATCGGCTCGTACCGAATCAATCAGCACCACGCCGGCCGAATCGTAAACCGAGAAAAGCATCCCGGCCACCGTATCGTAACGATATAGCGAATTGTTATAATAACGTGCTATGCCGTAAAGCCTGATATCCGTGGCGACCGGACTCAGTTCAAAAGTCCCGGCATTGACCGAGCCGGTACCCAAAGCGGCAAAGTCGACCTCTACCTGCCCGGTGGCCGTGTCCATGCCTGCAGAAGTCAGTTGCAAGGCATACGTGCCTTCCGGAATCCCGTCCATGCTGAAAGCACCCGAATAATCCGTATAAGCCGAGTACACGGTATCGGAGCTTTCCATACGGACAAACGCCTGGTTCCGCAAAGCCGCTCCGTCCGTACCGGTCACCCGGCCTGTCACCGTCGCCCCGATCCGTTCAATGACGATATCCTGGGTAAAGGTATCCCCGGCATCCCCGGCAATCGTCACGGCTCCGTCCGCCGGGGTCTTGACACGGAAATTCCTGGACTCCGCTGCCGTGTAGCCGGAAGTGTTCTGGACGAAAAAACGGGCATCCCCCACGGTTACCTCCGGAAAGGAATAAGCCCCGTTCACGACCCGGCTCGCATAGGTCTTGTCCAAAGACGAAACAAGCGCAATCTGCTCGGTGCTCATGGACAGGAACTCATCCCATTCTTCACCATCCAAGGTCACTTTCCCGGAAACGGCCACCTGCACGCCAAGGTCTTCGGTCAGATAGACTTGCACCCGCTTGGCCGACACGCCTCCGTAATAAGAGGACTCCACGGCTTTGGTCTCGAAACTCGTGTCTTCATAGCCCTCCTTGTGGAAAGAAAGGGTGTACAGGCTGGAGGTATCGCAGAAAAACTGGATCGAACCATACGAGTCGGTTGTCCCTTCCTGGACCTCGTCGGCCAACGTACATGTAACTTCCACGCCCGGTACCGTCGGCGAATTCCACGAATACGGGCCTTGGTAGGTGACAACCGTCATGAACACATGCGTCGGGTCGTCTTCCGCCGCAATGTCATAGGTCAAGGTATCCACGCCGGGGTCCACGGTCACCTGCGCCGTGTAGGATTTCACGCTCCCGTAGCCCTGCCCCCTGAAGACCAGCGTATACGTCCCTTCGGCCACGCCTTCGATGGCATAGCGGGCATAGGAGCGGTAGGTCTGGGGATCATACCCGGTAACCACCGACACCGAATGGACCGCAGAACCATCTTGGTTCAGGACAACCGTCCCCGAATTGACCGGTTGCGGATTCCCGTAGTAATCGAACGTGACATCCCCGGTCACCACCGTGGCATTGGATGCTGCCAAGCAACCTGCCAGCATTGCAAAAAACATGAACAATCGTTTCATAATCGTGATATTTTTGGTTTATGATATTTTGCCTTGCATCGGTACAGAGGAACCCGCCATCCGGGTTCGATATAAAAGTAGGGCTTTTCATTTCCCGACACTCCTTTTGTCCCCCGACAAAAATTTTATCTCTGCCGGAAACGTACTTATCTTTTCCTTAGTCAAATCAACAATCATTTTGTTTTCAATGAATAAACACTACAAACCCAAGGACTGGACAGACAAAAAACGTAGATTTTTCCAAGCTTTCCCCATATTCCTTGCCCATCGAACCGGCACAATTCTCCCGATTGGATTATCTTTGTTCCGAGCTTTACCTGTTTGAAACAAAAGAAACACCGTCCATAAAGCGGGATACATTAAACCAAACGCTGACTGATGCCTGTCCGGATAATATTGCTTCTTCTTTGTCTCCATAGCGGCATTTGCACCTGTCTCCAGGCGCAGTCGTCGGCAAATATTGCATTTTTATTAGGGAAAGCCGATTATTACGAATACCTGAACGAAGACTCCTGCCTTTATTATGCCAGCCAAGCCTACATCGAGAGCGTGATACAGAAAGACAAAATGTCCCAGGCGCTCGCCGTGGCCAAAATCGCCAACGCCCATCAAGGCAAAGGGGAATACGAGAAGGCATTGTCTTACGCCCAAAGCCTCCGCGACCTTTCCCAGCAACTCCACGATGACGCGCTCCTGGCGCAGGCCTTGATGCTGACCGGGACCGTTTACTTGGACATGGGCATCTTCGATGCGGCCTACACCCACCTGACCCAAGCCATCGCCATCCTCCTACAGGAACCGGAAACCAACAGCGACAAGTTAGGAAACGGGTATAATGCGCTGGGAGTCTTAGCTGCCAAGCAATCCCAATACGAACAAGCGCAAAACTATATAGAAAAAGGTCTTTCGCTGATTGACACACTCCGGGACAAACAGCAAATCATCTTGTTGAACAGCAACCTGGCCTTATGCTGCATCTACAACAAGGAAATCGAAAGAGGGGAAAGGCTGCTCAAGGAACAAATCCAGCGTGTCCTGAGCCAAGACATTCCCTACAATCTGACCTTCCTGCAACTGAGCCTCTGCCGCATCTACATCGAAAGCGGCCATTACGACCAGGCTCTGGAATACGGGGAAATGGCACTGGCATCGGCTGAAGAAAAGAACAACCTGCTTTCCACCGCCCAGTCCCTATATTACATAGGATACATCCATTTCATCACCCAGCACGATCCCGAAGCCTTGGCCTGCCTCCTCCAGGCCGACAGCATTGCACGGCAGCTGGAACTCCTGGACATCCAGGCCTATACAGCCGGGCATATCGCCGCTCTCTATGAAAGCATGGGAGAATACGAACAAGCCTACCGCTATGCTGTCAGGCAGAACCGAGACAACAACACGCTGAACCAGAAGACCAACCGGGATAACCTCTACCGTTTGAGGCACGAGTACCAGTACAAGCAGCAATTGGCCGAAATGGAGGCCGAAACCCATAAGAAGACCACGCGGTGGATTCTCATAACATCTTTTTCCGGTTTGACGCTCCTGCTCTTATGGACATGGCAGTCGCGGCAGAAAATCAAGCTCAAGAACATCCAGCTCAAGCAAGACCAGACCTATCTGGAGCTGGAACAGAAGAACAAGGAAATCACCACGAAAACACTCTACCTGCAACAAAAAAACAAATTGCTGGCCGACATCGTGGACCGGCTGGAAAAGGCCAAGCATCTGTTCAAGGTCTCCAACCAGCCTATCATCGACCAAATCATCCGCGAGCTGACGCAATCCACCAAGGACAACTCCTGGGAGGAATTCGAACTCCGCTTCGAGCAAGTCCATACGGATTTCTTCAAGAAGCTGAACGAACGCTTCCCCAACCTATCGCCTACCGAAAAAAGGCTTTGCGCCTACTTGAAACTGAACATGAATTCCAAAGAAATCGCAGCCTTGACCCATACCACCGTGGGCAACGTGGAACAGGCTCGCTTCCGGCTGCGCAAGAAAATGGGATTGCACGGGACGGACACGAACCTGATGACTTTCATAGAAAGCCTCTGACTCCTTCCATTCCCTCAACCCGAGCCGATTCCCGACATGACCGAAGCATAAACACGCACATTCAGGCCACCGCAGCTCCGTCAGGGATCCTGAAAGGAATCATGAATCATCCCCATTGCATCCCCATTGTCGCAAGATGCAGAGATTACTCTGCCGGCACCTCCGGCAATACAGGCGGGATTCCCGAACCCATATCAGCGGGTTTCATATTGACAATCTTGTCAACCACATACCTGGAGTACCCCCGCCACGGCAAGGCTCCGAAATATTCGGTATAATGGAGTTCGACAACCTGGCCGCCCGCGTTCATCAGTTGCTCGGCTATCTCCTTGTCGGCTATCGAGAAATTGAATTCGTTGGACTGTACCGCACCGGCCTTGGCCGACCAGAATCCGGTCTGGATCAGCTTGCCTTCATAAGTCTTGAACACAATCCCCTTGCGGACAACAAAATTCAATTGCCCGGTCTTCACGCCCTCCCCGTAAGGGAAATAGAACCTTATCCACACAAACACAGCCAATGCCGCAACCAATACCGACAAAAAGACAATCTTGAACTTGCGCCACCAACGACGCGGCCTTTTGTTTCCTGCAGTTTCCATATTATCGAAAGAATTTAGAAGCCGTTTCTGGTTCGCCCGTGCAGCCCGCCAAGGAAGATGCCGAGGGATGCAGCCGCGTTCCATTGGCCCGGGCCACCTCAACCGGGGTTGGCACGAAGCCGGCTGAACGGCATCGGAACCGCCGTCCAAGAAAGGCGCAAAAGCCGTCAAGCTGGCAGATCGCCGGACAACCGATGGCAAAGGTACGCATTGCCGCAGACTTTACCCAGCCTACCCGATGAATCCCAGACGAATCCCAGACGAGCTCCTGCCCCCATTCGTGTGCCTGTTGCACGCCAACACAAGCAATGAACAGGTACTTGCCAACTGGCGGCAACATCAAGAAAGACGGAATGGAGAGACGATAAGTGGACGATGAACGGCCACGCCGGCAACGGCAAGGCACACGCAAGAATAGCGAGACGATAAATGGACGATGAATCCTTCAGAGGAAATCATGGAACATACGCCCCCGGCATGGAAGAGACAGCCATATGGTAGGCAGAAGTGTCCTCTTGCCCGCCAAGCTATCAAATACCTTGTGCAAGATGGACGTTACGATTACATCGAGACGGGTTCGCTCATCAGTATCCGGCAAAATACCAAGGGTATCACCATACCAAGCGAAGAAG
>JADIMZ010000164.1 GCA_017694335.1 Candidatus Pullibacteroides excrementavium | reverse complement strand
CAATAGAAATTCGGCATGTACTCAATAACCGGCTGATTCCCCATATAGCCTGTCACGACAGGGGAAGCCGAGGCGTTCCGGTCCAGCAGCATCTCGTCCCTCAACCTGAACCCGTACCGGAAGAAAGCATCCTCCATGTTCAAATCGTAGAGCATGGCATTGTGCAAGTCCCTGCCCCGAAGAGAATCAAGGGAGCCGTCCCCCGGATCAAGCAGCCACAAGACCTTGCCGCCATACATGACATACTGATCCAATACCGCTTTCGGGCCTTCCTCAAAACGCCGGGTCGGGCGAGCCACAATCAGGCAGGCATAACGAGGCCTCCATCCCCCGAGGCTATCCTGCACCAGCAACGAATGCGGGTCGGACGACAGTTCCACCCGGGTCGCGTTGTAAAACACGCTCAACGCATTCCCGAAAGAAATAGTCTGCGTATAACTCAGCTCCCCGTTCCCCTCCAGAAAAGCCACGGTGGACGGCTGGGTGTCGAACAAGGCCCGGATAGCCGTAATCAACTGGAGCTCCACATTCTCAATAGAATGATTCAAGGTCTCTTCCGCCCCGCGCCCCAACTGTTCCCGCAACAATCCCACCGCCAGGCTTCGATCTCCCACCCATATCTCCGCAGCCGGAAAAATCAGACGCCTCGTCAAGCCTTCCTTGGTCTTCACCTCCAGCTGAGTCGGACTGATTCCCCTCTGTGCCAGCTCCTGCATCCGGGCTTGCCGCTGCGCCTCGTCATCCGAAGCATACAAATCCACGAACTGGTACCGGATATCCGGATTATAGACCCGGAACTCGTCCAAAGTGACCCTGACCGCCTTCTCCAACCGCTTGAATCCCGCCGGCAAATCGCCCGTCAGATAGACCCGCACATAGACCGGCTCCCGATGCTCCTTCAGAAGTTGCCTGGTTACCGGCATCAAAGTATATCGCTTGTCGGCCGTCAGGTCCAGACGCACCGGCACAACAACCGCCAAAACCGGCAGCAAAACCAAGAACGGCAGCAGCACCGCGTACCTTTTCCACACGAAAGGCTTATTCCGGCCCACCATCCCTACCGTCAACGTCAGGAACAGCAAAAGAAGCACGATAAAATAAGCCACATCGCGCAAATCCAGAACGCCCCGGCTCATCGAAGCATAATGCGACCGCATCCCCAACGAAGACAAAGCCAAGCCAAGCCCTCCCTGCCGGCTCATCGCCCCGAGCAGGCCGAAACCTTGATAGAGCACCGCGCAAGCCACCACCGACAGCACAAAAGCCACCACCTGGCTGTCGGTCAACGAAGACATGAACAGGCATACCGCCACAAAAGCGGCCCCTATCAACAGCAAACCGGCATAAGCCCCCCAGAAAGCCCCGTAATCCATATTACCCGCAGGCGAAGCCAGGGACGAAACCGTATACAAATAGACAAAGGTAGGAAGCAGGCTGACAAACATCAACAGGAAGCACGCCAGATACTTGGCCAGCACGATCTGCCAATCGGACAACGGCCGGGTCAGCAGCACCTCCATCGTGCCCGTCTTCTTCTCTTCCGAAAAACTCCGCATGCAAATAGCCGGGATCAGAAAAAGAAAAACCCAAGGAATCCAATCGAAAAACGGTTCCAAGGTAGCATACCCGGCATCGAAGACATTAAAATCCGTAGGCAGCACGAACAGCACCAATGCATTCGCCGTAAAAAACACGAACAAAGCCAAATAAGCCAAGGGTCCAGCAAAAAAGAGCCGTATTTCCTTTTTCAACAACGAAATCATAAAAAAACAGAGTCTTTTAGTCCCACAAAACAGACCTATCCTATCCTCTTTCCCCGAGGCTCCTTAATCGGCTTCTTGCCCGAACGCCACAGACACGGCACTGCCGCGCCTCAATCCCAACAAATTAGCCGCATGCCCCCCGCAAATAGAGATTTCCAGAAACCCGTTCTTGAGAAAAAGGCCGAGCAAGGATCCTTCGCTCACGTCCTGATAAGCCTTGACCGGGGGCTTCTTCAATTTCTTGCCTCCGATATAAATACAATTGAAAGGATATTCCCTGATCCATTCTTCATAGTCGGATTTCCGGATATTGGTACAGGCATTCCCGAAACGGTCTATATACAAAATTTCGCCTGTCATCCAGCACCCAATCGGTTTGCCATAGCCGTCCTTCAACACTCTCACGCTCTTTTTGGGAGACGGCATCGCCTTCAACGACAAGGAAACCGGGTGGCCGAGCCTTTCCAAGCCTTCCCCGCGGGCAAGCATAGCCGCCACCTTGGGGAAAAGATCCCTGGAAGGGAATGTATAGACATCCAAGCCTTCGAAATCAGGTTCCTGGCAAACATCAATCTCGTATATCTCGTCCGGTTTCCGGCCCGAAATCCAGCCGAAATATTCAAAAAAGCCATTATCGGCGGCAAGAAAAACCTGCGACCCGAAGCGAACCGCCAGATGAGGCAGATTGGAACCTGCGATATCCTGCATGCCTAGTATATGGATAGCGCCCTCCGGCATCGCAGGATACAGGCTGTGCATCATGAAGGCGGCTCCAACCAAATCGTCACGTTCCAAGCCGTGGGAAATATCCAAAATCCTGCAGTCGGGCATAAGGGAACAAATCCGGAGCTTCACTTCGGCCAAATAAGGGTCATCCTGACCCCAGTCGCTCAACAAGGTTATCAGTGGCATCGCTTTTCTCTCCCTTTCCGGACCCATTCCGTTCCCACGCTTCCTCCATGCCCCGCCGTCCGTAACGGTGCAAATTTACAAATTTACATTTTTTCGGGAACAAAAAACCAGGAAGCCCGAAATCCGCGCTGGCCGACACCCCGAGAAACAACAAACCCAACAGAAATTCTTACCTTTGCGCACCGATGGACGCAAGGCGCTCGCCTTATCGGGCCAAGGCTTCATCGCATTGTGATTTTTCCGGCCCCGCACCGTCCTGAACCGCATGGCGGCAGGCACGTGCCCCGGACAGATTTATTTTTCTAAATGAGCGAAATATACGTAGAAATAGCCCCGCACCACCCGATAGACATCTTCGGGCTCGAAGAGGAAAAGCTGAACCGGATCCGTCGCTACTTCCCCTACCTCAACATCGTGCTGCGAGGGGATTTGATCAAAGCCATCGGCGACCCGGCTCATCTTGCCGACTTCGAAAAAAAACTCAAATTGATCCTCTTTCATTTTGAACGGTTCAACCGCCTCACCGAAAGCGACATAGACGACATATTGGGCGACAACGGCAACCATCGGGCCAGCAAGGAATCCCAGCCGAAAGGCCCGCACGCAGCCGAAAACGAAGCGGGCAGGACCGACAAGGACCTTCCCAGGACCGAACCCACAGAAACAGATACCGAATACGAGGCAGAGCTCCACCCTCATTCCGGAAACCCGCTGATCCTGATGGGGGCCAACGGCAAACCCATCCGTGCCCTTACCGACAACCAGCAGAAAATCGTGTCGGCCATCCAGAAGCACGACATGGTGTTCGCCATAGGCCCTGCCGGCTCAGGCAAAACCTACACCGCCGTCGCCTTGGCCGTCAAAGCCCTCAAGGAGAAAGAAGTGAAGCGAATCATCCTGACCCGCCCCGCCGTGGAAGCCGGCGAAAACCTCGGATTCCTGCCTGGCGACATGAAAGAGAAGCTGGATCCTTACATGCAACCTCTCTACGACGCCCTGCGCGACATGCTGCCCTACCGCAAGCTGCTCGGCCTATTGGAAGAGACCATCATCGAAATAGCCCCTTTGGCGTTCATGCGCGGACGGACCCTGGACAACGCCTTCGTCATTCTGGACGAGGCCCAGAACGCCACCGAAAGCCAGATGAAGATGTTCCTGACCCGTATGGGCAAGAACGCCAAGTTCATCATCACCGGCGACATCACCCAAGTGGATCTCCCCTACCGCCAAGGTTCGGGCCTTGTCCAAGCCTCAAAAATCCTGAAAGACGTGCCCGGCATATCCTTCATACATCTGAGCGGCAAGGACGTGGTCCGGCACAAACTAGTGGCCCGGATCATCGAAGCCTATGAGAAAACCCACGAGAACCCTATTGCCTAATGAAGACAAAATTCCTCCGTACCTTGCTTCCCTGCCTTTTCTTCTGCCTCTCCTGCTTTTCTTGGACCGCTCAGGCCCGAGACGGCATCCCGATGCACGCCGGCATCGCCCCCATAGGCGGCATCGTCCCCGCATGCAGCACGCAGAACAAAGAAAGCCAGGAAGAGAGTTTCCTGCGCCGGATAGAGCAAATCAAGACAGAACCATTGGAACTGCTGCCGGCCTCCGACTGCCGGCTCGACCAGCTGGAAGAGGAAATATTCAAAACATATTACACACAAGGGCAAGAGATTCCCTTGCAGCTTAAAGTCCACCTGCAACGCAAGCGCCAGCAAATGGATTTTATGCGAAGCCATATCGACAGCCTCTACTACATGCAAGCGCTGCAGGCCATCGGCCAAGAGGAGCCCGACTGGGCCGAAGCTATGGAAAGCATAGAAAAGTCCTTGCTGCACAACCGTTTTTATACACGTTCTGTCATCTTCAAGATGCATTACCTGCTCAAACGGGAAAGGAACGCCGAAACCTGCCTGCGCTATCTCAACACCACCCTCCAGGAATTCTCCCGTCCGGAAAAGCTGCGGAAAACAGCCCAGACCACTTACAACACCCTGCTGCAACAAGCCGAACGCATGATCGACAACCGGCAATACCGGGACGCGCTCAGCCTCTGCGAACTGATTCACATCTACTGCCAGCCGGGATTCCCCATACAATACCTTTCCTACCGGGAAGACTTGATTGAAAACCGTTCTCATCAAGGCATCTACGATTCCTATTGCGAAGTGGCGCAAAAAGCCTTCCGCCAAACCCAGTACCAGCTGGCCGGGCAATACGCCTTGCTGGCCCACCAATATTACACCGAGAACGAAACACATATGAGCGGCATCAACCA
The DNA here is from genome assembly GCA_017694335.1 of Candidatus Pullibacteroides excrementavium. Classification (GTDB taxonomy): domain Bacteria; phylum Bacteroidota; class Bacteroidia; order Bacteroidales; family P3; genus Pullibacteroides; species Pullibacteroides excrementavium. Next base: position 4,829 of record JADIMZ010000164.1, on the reverse strand, counting down.
GGCCCTGGAACTGCTCGACCGGATTTCCGACTGTTACTACCGTTTCGCCCAGGAAAGCGACACGACCGAAAGAGCCTATTACATGGCATTGATAGACAGCATTGCCCATAAGACAGGCATCCCCCTGTATCTTGAAGAAGACTACGACCCGGCGCAAGACATCGCTGCCGATTTGCAATTGCTCGACCCCGGCACAAAGCCCGAATCCATAGCAGTGCCGGCCTTTGTACCCTTGAATATCGATTCCATCCTGCCCGACGGCAAACCCCTCAACAGCCGTCAAGCCCAGCAATACTTCGACCAAGCATACGAGCAAGCCAACTATTTCCGATCCAAGAGGGACTTTGCCGAAGCCCAACGATGGTTCGAACTGGCCAAAAAGCTAAAAGAGAAACACGGCTATCTCCGAACCGGGCCTGACTTTAGCGAACGCTACCGCCAGAATCTCCTGCAAAGCATGGAACAGATGCTCAACAAAGCCGTCTATTACCTCTGGACTACCGAAATCGCCCAATCGGAAGAGCTCCAGCAGCAGGCGCTGGAACTCTTTGCTTCTTACCAGATCGACGAGCCGGAAGACGCCACCACCCTGACCAAGCTCCAGCTGATGCTGGACAACTACCAGAAACAACGGAACGCCAACTACTGCGAGCAAATCGGCCGGGAATTCACGCAAGCCGAACATGCATTCCTGAACCAAGCCTCTTACGGCAACTACCAGCTGGCCAAAAAAAGCTTGGAATCCCTCAGGCAGGTAGCCCGGAAGTACAGCCTGCCAGAGTATGCCAGCTGCTCCCTGCCTGAGAAGCAGATGAGGAAAGCCGAAAACCTGTTTGAACGCTGGACAGCCTACAACGACAGCCTGAACCAAGCCGAAGCCTATCTGGCAGCCGGCGACACCCTGCGCTTCATCCAGTGCTACCTCAATGCCGACAGCACATTCAACCGAATCGGATTAGCCGAATACATCCCCTCGGCGCCTTCCCTTTTCAGCCGGCTCTCCGCCACCCGGCAGTTCAGCATTCTCCTTCTCTGGGCGAAAAACTGCGTGGAACAGGGCGATCTCGACCAAGCCCGGTTCATAGCCGGATACTTGTCCGCCATCGGATACAGCAGGCCCGACATCGAGAAGACCCAGCGTACCCTCAAGAAGAAGCAGGGACAGGAAAAAAGAGGAGGACGGCCATGAACGGCAACGCCTTCAAAAAACGAATCCCTCCCTGCTCCCTATACGCATGGATTCTTCTAGGCATCGCAGGCTTCCCCGCGACTTCTGCCGCCCAAAACTGGCGTCATCCCGAACGCGATACCGTAGTTTACCGTTACCCGATGCGCATCGAACCGGAAATCTCCGGCTCCTTTGCCGAACTGAGAGCCACGCATTTCCACGGGGGAATGGATTTCAGGACCCGGCAACGGGAAGGCATCAAGGTCTACAGCGCCGCACCGGGATACATTGTCCGTGCCACCGTGGAACGCGCTTCCTACGGCAACGCACTCTACGTCTGGCATCCCAACGGCACCCTTTCGATTTATGGACATCTGAAAAAATTCTCCCAACCCGTCAAACGCAAGGTGAAACGCCTGCAACGGCAGTCCGGCCAGTTCGAAGTCAGCCTGGACAACCTATACGTCAAGACCCGGAAGAACCGCGCCATAGCCCGCTCGGGCAATACCGGCGCCTCCGGAGGGCCCCACCTGCATTTCGAGATTCTAAAAGACTCCCTGCGGCTCAACCCGGCCTGCTGGGGACTGGAAATCCCCGACACGGTAGCCCCCGAACTGCTATGGTTCGCCTTCTACTCCTCTTCGGCCGCAGGCCATGCGGACACAAGCCTGCTCCGCCATCACGAAGAAGCCCAAAAACGCCTGAACGCCTTCAACGAAGCCCGGCAAGGAAAACAAGGCGACCTTGATAGCGAAACAGGCATCCTTGCCGAATACATGGGCTCGCCATTGCTCGATTACCGGATGCAGCAAGCCTTGGAACAGGAACGCGACTCGCTCCGGCGCTGCGTCTTAAGCCTGAACGACACGCTTCCCAGCCGAAACATGGCCGACCTTCGTCTAAGGCTGCCTTCGCCTCACCAAACCGATCCGTCCGATCCGGGAAACTGGCATGGCTGGTACTACAAATACGAGAACCTGCCCGACACCCTCTTCATCAACGCCGCCTCTGCTTTCGGCCTCTGCGCCCTGGACCGCATCCAGGAAATGCCTTTCCATTACGGGCTTTACCGCTTGGCCTTTTTGATTGATTGGGACGAACCCATCGGAGGAAAACAGTCCAATGGCACGCCGGCTGCCGAGCGAGGCAGGAATCCGGGCTTCCAGGACACGATAGCTTCCTACCAACTGGACTATCTGCCCGTAGCCACCTGCAAAGCCATCCGGCAGCATATCGACATGCCCTTCTACCGAGCCACCAAAAACCGTTTGGAGAAATCCTACCTCGAACCCGGACAAAGCCTCACGCCCTACCGCATCCTGCAAAACCGGGGCATCTTCCAGCCCAAGCCCGGCTCGCAAGGCAGGCTGGTCATCATAGCCGAGGACATAGCCGGAAACCGGAGCACGATCCGCATCCCCTTTATCTGCCGGTAGCCCGGCAACGAACCGCAAACACAGGCCGCAATCTGCTTGCACAAAACCCTTGCATTGGACACTTGAACCCGCCCTTTGCAAAACCTGGTGCAAAAGACAGGCCTAGTTGCGCTTTTTGTTGTACTTTTGTCCGTTTATAGGGAATGAAGCAGCAAGCCACGACCGGCCGAAAGCTCTCCCAGACCATAAAAAAACTATCTCCATGCAAGAATGCATCCTGATTCTGGACTTCGGATCGCAATACACCCAGCTGATTGCCCGCAAAGTCCGCGAGAACAACGTCTACTGCGAAATCCACCCCTACAACCATATCCCCCAGCTGGGCGATAACATCAAAGGGGTCATCCTGTCGGGAAGCCCTTATTCGGTCAACGACCCGGACGCGCCCAAGCCCGACCTGAGCGGCATACGAGGCAAATACCCGGTATTAGCCGTCTGCTACGGGGCGCAGCTCCTGGTTTCGCTCAGCGGCGGCAAAGTGGCCTCTGCCAAGAGCCGGGAATACGGGCGGGCCAACCTCAGCTATATCGACCATAGCTGCCCGGTATTCAAAGACGTGCCCGCAAACAGCCAGGTCTGGATGTCGCACGGGGACACGATTTTGGAATACCCGGCCAACTTCCATATCACCTGCAGCACCGAGTCGGTCAAAGCCTGCGGTTACAGCATTGAAGGCGAACCCACCTACGCGCTCCAGTTCCATCCGGAAGTCTACCATTCCACCGACGGTTTCACGATCCTGAAGAACTTCCTGACCGAAGTCTGCCACTGCCAGGCCGACTGGACGCCGGACAATTTCGTCAAGAGCTGCGTGGAAGACCTGCGCCGCCAAATCGGCCAGGAAGAAGTGATATTGGGTCTTTCGGGCGGCGTGGACTCCAGCGTGGCTGCCGTGTTGCTGCACAAGGCCATCGGCAAGCAGCTGCATTGCATCTTCGTGGACAACGGGCTGCTGCGCAAGAACGAGTTCCAGGACGTACTGGATTCGTTCAAGGGCATGGACATCGACGTGAAAGGCGTGGACGCTTCGGCCCTTTTCTACAAAGCGCTGGAAGGCGTGACCGAACCCGAAGCCAAACGCAAGGCGATTGGAAAGACCTTCATCGACGTGTTCGAAGCCGAAGCCCGCAAGTTCAAATCGGCCCGCTTCCTGGCGCAAGGCACGATTTATCCGGACGTGATTGAGTCGGCTCCGGTCAAAGGCCCCTCGCAGACCATCAAATCCCACCACAACGTAGGCGGTCTGCCGGAAAAGATGAACCTCAAGGTAGTGGAACCGCTCCGCTCCCTGTTCAAGGACGAAGTACGCCGCGTGGGCCGCAGCCTGGCCTTGCCCGACCGCCTGCTCAACCGGCATCCGTTCCCCGGCCCGGGCCTCGGCATCCGCATCCTGGGCGATATCACCGCCGAGAAAGTCCGGATTCTGCAAGAGGTGGACGCCATCTATATCGACGGCCTGCGCGAAGCCGGGCTTTACGACAAGGTATGGCAAGCGGGCGCGATCCTGCTGCCGGTGCAGTCGGTCGGCGTGATGGGCGATGAACGGACCTACGAACGGGTGGTAGCCTTGCGGGCCGTCAATTCCACCGACGGCATGACCGCCGACTGGAGCCGCCTGCCTTACGAGTTTCTGGCCAAGGTCAGCAACGAAATCATCAACAAAGTGCGGGGCGTGAACCGCGTGGTGTACGACATCAGTTCCAAGCCGCCTTCCACCATCGAATGGGAATAAAAGGGAAACGAAACATCATAACAGAAAAAACATGCGAACGCGACTTTGCCTGACTTCGATAGGACTGGCCCTCCTACTCAGCTTCATGCCCGGTCAAGCGCAACAGGCCAAAACCGGTTTCCAAGCAAGCCCCGTGACAGTGACCCGCACCGTGGACACGGTCTTAGGGAAAGCTTATTTCGTGCATGAAGTGCAGAAGGGCCACACCTTGTATTCCATCTGCAAAGCCTACCGAACAGAAGCTGGACAAATCCTGAAAGATTCGCCCGAAAGCGAGGTCCAAATTGGGGAATACATCTACATTCCTTTGGATGAAAGCCTAATTACGGGCATGGAGCCTTTGGAAAAATTCGATGGGAAACGCCCGTGGGCCGTAGTCTTCTACGAACGGGATCACCAAGGCCAGACTCGCTATGCCTCCGACATGGGAGACAACAGCAAAAACAAGGACAAAAGGAAAAACAGGAAAAACCGCCGCAAGAAGAATAAAGAC
>JADIMZ010000163.1 GCA_017694335.1 Candidatus Pullibacteroides excrementavium | reverse complement strand
GAACAGCGGTAGGCAGGTTCAAGCTCACGATGTCTTCGTCCGTGATGCCTTTGATGTATTTGATGATGCCTCGCAGGGAGTTCCCGTGGGCGGCAATCAGGATTTCGTTGCAGTTCTTGAGCGAGGGTACGATGGTTTCCTTCCAATAAGGCACGATGCGGGCCACGGTGTCCTTGAGCGATTCGGTCAGCGGCAGCAGGTTCTTGTCCACTTTGGCGTAACGGGGATCCAGAAGCGGGCTGCGGCTGTCGTCCGGAGCTAAGGGGTCGGGAGCCACATCGTAGCTTCTGCGCCAGATTTTTACCTGGGCATCTCCGTATTTTTCAGCGGTTTCCGCCTTGTTGAGACCTTGCAGCATACCGTAATGCTTTTCGTTCAGCCTCCAGGTTTTTTCCACCGGAATCCACATCTGATCCATTTCTTCCAAGACGGTATTCATGGTCTTGATGGCTCTTTTGAGGTAGGAGGTATAGACCATATCGAAATGGAATCCTTTTTCTTTGAGCAATTTACCAGCTTCGCGAGCTTCTTCCACCCCGTGCGGGGTCAGATCCACATCGGTCCAGCCTGTAAAACGGTTTTCCTTGTTCCAGGCGCTTTCCCCGTGCCTGATGAGAACTACTTTTTTCATGGTATGAATAGTGTTTTGTTGTTTATTAATTGGTTGTATGCGTGTTTATTCATTGGGCGATGCCGACTTGGGCAATGCCGATGGAAGAAAGCCTCGTTCCTTGAAGTCCGGGAGGAAAGTCGGAAACCTTACGTGCTTTTGGCGTTTCTGTTCCTGACTCCTCTGGACCGGGATCGATTTATCTACAAGTAGGCCGCCATCTGCTGCTGCATCCTTTGAGCCTCGGCGGCTGCGGCTTCGGCGAAGTCCTCGCCCTTGGAAGCATAGATGATGCTGCGCGAGGCATTGATCAGCAGGCCGGCTTCGCCTTCCACAAAACCGTTCTTGCAGACGTCTTCCAGACTGCCGCCCTGCGCGCCTACGCCGGGCACCAAGAGAAAATGCTTGGGCACGATGCGGCGTACTTCCTTCAACATCTCCGCTTTGGTGGCTCCCACCACGTACATCATGTTTTCTTCGTTCCCCCATTGCCTGGAGACTTCCAAAACCCGCTGGTAGAGCAGGGGGGAGGCGTTTTCCCAAGTCTGGAAGTCGGCCGAACCCGGATTGGAGGTCAAGGCTAACAGGACAACCCATTTGCCGGGAATGCCCAAGAAAGGCGATACCGAATCCGAACCCATGTAAGGTGCTACCGTAATGGCATCGAAGTCGAAGTCTCCCTGCGGCGAGAGGAAGGCTTCCGCATAGCGGGCCGAGGTGTTCCCGATATCGCCTCGTTTGGCATCGGCTATTGTGAACACGTTCTTATCGTGCAGGTATTGGATGGTTTTCTGCAAGGAAACCATGCCTTTGATGCCGTAGGCTTCGTAGAAGGCCGAGTTGGGCTTGTAGGCCACGGCATAGGGCAGGGTGGCGTCGATGATCCGGCGGTTGAACGCGAAGATTGGGTCTTCTTCGTGCTTGACGCATTCGGGCATCTTGGCCATGTCCGGGTCGAGCCCCACGCAAAGGAAGCTCTTTTTCCGCTGTATCTGGTTTACAAGTTCTTGTCTAGTCATCTTGTTGTTTTTCTGCGATATTTGTTGAAAGCGAGAATTTCATGCACTATTCAAAGGTGTGTCAGAACGGGTAAGATGCAAGGCCGCCCAGGGCGAGGACGACAGGAGCGTACTTTTGTTGCTGCTCCGCAGCGAGGGCAGGCTGCGCCTCAGCAGAGCCAAAGCAAGCTTTGCCTCTGCGTTCGGCTTGCACTGCCGTTCATGACCGAGTTGGACGAACTGCGTAACGAAGCAGATTAGCCGTTATCACACGCCGCCGTGTCATTATCCTACGGACTCCTTCATCTTCTCCGCATTCTCCGCCAACTGCAAGGCATCGATCATCTCCTGGATTTCCCCGTCCATGAACGTGCCCAAGGCGTGGGTCGTGTAGTTGATGCGGTGGTCGGTGACGCGGCTCTGCGGATAGTTGTAGGTCCGGATTTTGGCCGAACGGTCTCCGGTGGACACCATCGTCTTCCGTTTGGAGGAAATCTCGTCCAGATATTTCTGGTATTCGATTTCGTAGATACGGGTACGCAGCACGCGCAAAGCCTTTTCGTAGTTCTTGATCTGGGATTTCTCGTCCTGGATGGCAACTACGATGCCGGTGGGGATATGCGTCAGTCGCACCGCCGAATAGGTGGTGTTCACCGACTGGCCACCGGGACCGGAGGAGCAGTAGGTATCTTTGCGGATATCGCTGGCTTTCAGTTCCACATCGAACTCGTCGGCTTCGGGCAGGACCACCACCGAGGCGGCCGAAGTATGGACCCGCCCCATCGTTTCCGTGGCCGGGACCCGCTGCACGCGGTGCACGCCCGATTCGTATTTGAGTATGCCGTACACCCCGTCGCCCGAAACGTTGAAGATGATTTCCTTGTAACCACCGGCCGTTCCTTCGGTATAGTCCACGGTCTCCACTTTCCAGCCTTTGCTGTCGCAGTAACGGGTGTACATCCGGTAGAGGTCGCCCGCAAAAATCGCGGCTTCGTCCCCGCCGGTCCCGGCCCGGATTTCCACAATCGCGTTCTTGGAGTCCTGCGGGTCGGCCGGAATCAGCAGCACGCGGATTTTTTCTTCCAGTTCGTCTTTTTGCTTGGTATAGGAAGACAGCTCTTCCTTGGCCATGTCCCGGAACTCCTCGTCTTTCTCGGTGTTGAGGACTTCCTTGGCCGAAGCGATGTTGGAAAGCAGGTTCCTGTAGTCCTTGTAGGCAGCCATGACCGGCTGCAGATCCTTGTAATCCTTGCTCAGCTTGATGTATCGTTTCATGTCCTGCATGACATCAGGCTGGTTCATCTCTTCCTCGATTTCCTTGTACCTGACGCTCAGCGCGTCAAGTTTCTCTAGCATATTATCCATGGGTTCTTTTAACTTTCTCTTTACGGCAAGGCCGCCGCTTTGGGCGATGCCGAGGTGCAATGCACATTGTCTAAACTGACAAAAGTACATAGAATCTCCCTAAAAAGCTACAACTATGGATAGCAGGCTATGGATGAGGTGTTTGTATCAATCTTGGATGTGGAACGCTTCAGCCTGTCTTTGGAAAATGATAGGGCGCTTTTTGATTTGGATGTGGTTTCGTGTCCGGAACTGTTCTCAGACTGCGAACGATTTGGCCCGTTTCAAGGTATAATGCGCCCCGTTGTCCAGAAGGAAGTCCAGAATCTCCTGAAATGTCTTTTCCATATCGGAAATGCCGGGAAGAGTTTTGGGTTCCTTGGGAAAGTTCTGTTGCAAGAGGTCGGGCAAGTCCAATACCGATTTCTCCATGCGTCCGGCCATTTCCCGGGCTTCGTCCATTTCTATTGTGGCTCGGATCAGGTAGTCCCGCTTAGGGTTTTCGTAATCGTTGAACTCGAATTCCACCACAAAGTCCTTGTTGTCATCGAATCCGGCCACTACCGAAGCCCCGATCGGCATGTCATCGTCCGAACCGGCAATGAATTTTTCCATCAATAGCATAAGAGTTGTTTTATTGTATAATAAGCTGAAGAGTAGGTTCTATTTGAAAGCTTGCTCTTCTTGACATCGGAAGTTGAAGCCTGCAATCTATCGGATGCTCCATTCCTCGATGCGGCGGGTCTTGGTGGAGAAGCTGATGCCGATTTTGAAGAGTTTCCGGGAGTCGGCGGCGTAAGGCCGGGCATAACCTTTGTCTTCAATCTGCTGCAAGGCTTCGTCCGCGCTGGCATCCATTTTCAGTTCCATGATATAGACGTACTTGTCGGTCTGCGCCAGAATGTCCATTCTCCCGTTGCTGGTATGGCGTTCCACTTGGACATACTGCCCCATCAGTTTACATAGAACATACATCGTATTCTGGAAGTAAAGTTCGGCATCGCCCACGATTTCGTAATCGGCATCGGCAAAGAAGGCGTCGAAGCGTTTCATCAGGCCTTCGGCATCGCCCTTCTTGAAATCATCGGCGAACTTGCGCACCGCGAAAGGGCTGTTGTACCGCGCCGAGGGTACGTAGATGTTGGCCAGGCCTTGCATGAAACCCTGTTCCACCTCTTGGTTGGGATACTTCAGGGTGTATTCCATGCTTTGATTATCGTAGCTCTTGATGGTCAGGTAGCCGCTCTGGTAGAGGACGGGAACCGGGTCGGAATCATCGGCATTCACGCCGCCTAAAACGAATGCCGGGACACCTTCCAAGGTCAAGTCTTCCAGATTGAACTGTCCTTGTTTTAAGGCTTTTACCACAAAGGTGGGTGTGCCGGTTTCGTACCAGTAGTCGCGAAATTCTTGTTGATAAAGCGAACTGAGCAGGCTGAAAGGATTATAGATATCCGGGCTGTTGCGCGAGAAATGGTAGCCATCGTAATAGTCTTTCAGCTTGGCATAGCATTCTTCCTTTGTCATTCCGTTGGCATCGGCCATTTCCTGGACGCTCTCATCGAAATAGGTGTGCAGGTCATTTTCCGAAATGCCGCAAATGTCTGCGTAACGGAAATTCATCGATATGTCGTTGAGGTTGTTGAGTCCGCTGAAGATGCTGAGTTTGCCGAGTTTGGTAATTCCGGTCAAGAAGCCGAACCTTATCTTGCCGTCGCGGGTCTTCATGACGCTGTAGAAGCCTTGCAGGCGGCTGCGTATGGCATCCCGCAAAGGCTCGTTGCCGGCCGTGTCCAGCAGGGGCTTGTCGTATTCGTCGATCAGGATGACGACGGGCTTGCCAGTCTTTTCGTAGGCTGTGTCGATGATGTCCTTGAAGCGGGCATCGGCCATTGGATAGCGTTTGTGGGTGCAAAGGGCGGATTCCCATGCGCTCAGATGCTGATCCAGCGTTACATCCAAATCTTCTATGGCATTGTATTCCTTCCCGCTCAAATCCAGGTGCAAGACCGGGTATTCCGTCCAGTCTTTTTCCAACTTCTCGATGGCCAAGCCCTTGAAAAGTTCCTTCTTTCCTAGGAAGTAGGTTTCCATGGTCGATACCAAGAGGCTCTTGCCGAAGCGGCGCGGGCGGCTTAGGAAATAGTACTTGCCGGTAGAGGCAAGCCGGTAGATTAATTCGGTCTTGTCCACGTAGGCGAAGCTGCCTTGGCGGATGCTTTCAAAGTTCTGGATTCCAATCGGGTACAACATGGCTCGATTCGTTTTTGTTTAGTTGAGACTGCGAGGCCTTTTGTGGGTACTTGCCGGTTTCCCTTTGCTTGTCGGCAAGGCATGCCGCTATGCAAAGCTAAGCAAAAAGCGGGATTCATGCGAAAAGGCGGAAGATGCGGGGAAATGGAAGGAGGAGGGTTTGGGTAGAGATGCGTGGAGACAAAGAGAAAGGGGCGCGGCCATCCGCGCCCCTGAAACCGGAGAACCCGGTACAACCAAAACCAACAAAACCATGCAGGCCGGGAAGATACCGTCAGCCTGCATGGAAGGGAAGATTACGGGAGCATCACTTTGAAGCGGAACACTTGGCCGTCGGCCAGGACTTCCACCACGGCCACTTGCATCGAGAGTCCGGTTGTCAGCAGGACATTGCCGTTGCTGCGGATGGCAAAGTCGTGGGCCAGCGAGCCGCTCAAGGTGTAGACGCGGACGCGGTCGATGTTCAGAGCGGAAGGATTCATGACATTGATTCGGTTCTCGCCCGTCGTGACAAAGAGGCCGGCTTTGTCCAAGCTCTCGTTGGCCACGTCTTGGGTTGTGAACTCATTTTCTGTAGCCCATCCGCTGTAGCGGCCTTCGGAGCAGGCGGCCATGACAGTCCAAACATAGGCAGTATTGGATTCGAGATTTGTTATTTCGTATTGATTTTCATGTAATTCGGAAGCATTGGTCCAGTTTTGGGCATCGGCTTTGCGGTAACGGAGATTGAAGGATGTATTCTCCTGGTCGGCATCCCAAAGCAAACGAGCCGAGTTGGTCGTGATGTCTTCCACCCGCAGGTTGGTCGGCATCGGGCATTCGGGCAAGGTGGTGTCGACCGGATAGTTGATTACGACCGGTTCGGAGGGCATGCCTTGGTAAAAGTTGCCCCATTTGTCATAGGTGGCAAACACACGGTAGGCGTAAGTGGCATTCGGGTCGGGACGGTCAAAGTCTTCGAAGCGGTAGGAAAGGACATCCGCAGCCAGATTTTCATGGATGGCAACTGGAGTAAACACTTCGTCTCCGGCAACCAAGTCCTGTTCTATCGTGATTTCGTCAATCAGCACGTCCATGCCGTAGAGGTTGTAGAGATAGATGGAGGTGGCTTCTGTCCCATCGCTGAACTCGAAAGTGGCGGTTACCGTATCGTTGGTGCTGAAGTCGATAATCCCGTATTGGGTATTGCCTTGAACCGCCAGCGTTTCGCCGTATTCGAGACCCCATGGGCATTGGGCGGTGATGGTTACCCGGTATTTGCCGCCGTTGTTGCTCAAGTCCAAGAGAGGCGTAAGGATTTCACCGTATCCGGTGAAGCCGAGCATCCCGTTGGCAAGGATGTTGTCGAAGCCCGTCCAGCCGGGAACGGAGGTGTAGTTGTCCAAATAAGTGGTTTCCGTGTTTCCTAGGGTTTCGGCTGCATCGGGCGCGGCTTCGGATTCCACTTTGGAAAAATCGTCTTGGAGGATGACCCAGGCTGGGGCATCTTTCCCCAAAGTTTCCATCCGGTAAAGGTTGGCCGCATAAGTGGCTGCTTTGGGAACGGATTGCCAGTTGGCCGTGAACGGGCCGTTGGTGTCGATGTCGGTAGCCGCGGTGGCCGTAGGAGCGGCTACTCCGAATGCGTGGACACGATTGGATTCAGAACCGGTCATCGTGCTGTTCCTTCCCGTTACGGTATAGTAGTATTCGGCGGTCGCATCGTCCATCCCCTCAAAGACGAAGAAGGTGTCCTTGACTGTCAAATCCTCTTCCATCATTACCTTTTCGGTCGGAGGCGTGGTCTCAATTTCAATATTGTCGATATAAAGCTTGGCAGGACCGTCCATGTTTCTGAGCTTGAAATAGACTTGGTAGCATTCATAGGCATCGGTCAGGTTATCAGGTATAGGTTGGGCATTGTTTTCCAAAATGGAATCATAAGTTACCTCGAACATTTCGTAATCGATTTCATAGTCGCAGGAAAGGTCATAAAAGCTGCCACCGGACGACCAAGCGTCCCCGTTATGAAAATAGAATCCAAACTCGGATGTAAAGTAAGAGGAGTCAGGCACGTATTTGTAGTGGAATTTCAGGCTGGTGTAACGTCCGCCGTTGAAAGGAAGCAGGATGCTGTCGCCTTCCATATCCAGGCAAAGTGCTTTCGAGCCATCCACGCCTTCTCCGTCCACGATTTCCCAGCCATCGGAGACGCTGAATCCATTTGGTAGCTGCCCGTCTTCAAAATCGGCTATGATTGAGGCATCCTGATTCGACAAGGGTTGTTCCTTGTACAGGTTCAGGATGTATTCATCCGCATTAGGGACTGGATGCCAGTTGGCACGGAAACCATTCAGGGTGAATTGGTCGGCAGGCTTCGTGTCCGGCGTGGCAATCCATTCGGCAGGACGAGTCAGCACAATGTCATCGAGCATGATGGCATCGTAGGTGTTGAATTGCAAGGCGCAGGTGCCAAGATAGTCCACAAGGAATACATATTCATAGTTCTGCCAGCCGTCAGAAGAGTCCATATCCAGTGAATAGTAATCGATCTCCGTTACGGATACCGGGAAGTTTGCCCATGGGTCGTCAATGAAAGAAATCATGACGTTGCTTTTGTTGTTGTAAACGGCTTTTGCTTTGAATGTCAATGTGATAATTCCGGTGTATTCTTTGACCGGCGTATTGATGTACCCACCCCAGAAGTAACCCTCTTTGCCTAAAAGGCAAACACCTCCGGCTTGGTAGATGTCGCCCCCGGTGTATCCCGGTTCATGGGTCAGGTTCTCGTCCAGCACGTAATCCGATACGATGGGCGTGGTGTCCGGCGCGTCTTCCGAACCGGCCGTGAACAGTGAAAAATTCTCATTCAGAATGGTTTCAATGTTGTCGCTTTTCGCTTGGGACCTTATGTCCTGTTCGGTCAGTTTTCGGAAAGAAAGCAACTTGATTTTGGTTTCGGGATTCAATGTGGCCTGCAGTCCTTTCTGGTCTTTGGAAAGCCGCGCGGGCTTAGTCTCTTGATGGAGAGAAGCCGTTGCCAGACGGGTTTGCGCTGAAACGGGCAGACAGCAAAGAAGCCATCCCAATGCTAAAATGCTTGAAAGTTTGCCAATGTGTCTCATAGTTGAAAATTTATTGGTTAATGATTTTTCTGCTTTCCGGTTCCGATTCCTTGGCGGATCTTGGAACCGTTGGCCTCGTTTGCAATATTAGGTTTTTGAAAGCAGAACAGGTGCTTGGAAGCAGGCCGAAAATGCCTTTATTCAAGAAAAGAGGCAAAAATGATTGTTGTGTTTGTGTATGGCACTGAGAATCAGTATAGGCTTGATGTGACCATGCTTGACGGTTGTCCCGAAAGAAGAGAAAGATTCAAGAAATGGATGCCTTTATTCAAGAAAAAAAGCTTTTTGCGGGGTTTTGATTCAACTTCTATCTTGCATCTTTTCCTGTTGGAGGCTTAATTTGCGGTATTCGGTAGGCGTAAGTCCGGTGACCCGTTTGAAGACCGAATTGAAGTTGCCTCTGGACATGAATCCAAGGCTGTTGGCAATGGCTTCCAATGTCAAATGGCCGTAATGCTCGGTGTCTGTGATGCGGCGGCAGGCTTCCTTTACCCGGTATTCGGCAACAAAAGCATTGAAATTCTTGCCTAAAAGCTCGTTGATGACTTGGGATACGTATTTAGGATTGCAATCCACCAAATCGGCCAGTTTTTCCAAAGAGAAATCGGAAGAGTAGATGGTCGGATTCTGTTCCATTACATTTCGGAGCCGGTTTGAAATATCGGCTTTCTGATGGGAATCCAAGGATGAACCTATATACTTCTCTGGATGATGAGTATTTCTCTCAATCGATTGATTTCCTGTTGTCTGTTCGTTGCATGGGGTACGATTTTCTGCGTTCTGTTCCCTGAATTCCCTAAAGAATTCTTCTTGGCGTAGCAAGGCTTCATTTTTGGCGAACAAATCCTGGTTCTTTTGCCTCAGGGCTTTGTTTTGTCGTATGACCCATGTCAGGAAAGCTGCAATCATGCCCAGAATGGCCAGAACCATGTAGAGGATGACCAGTTGGATTTGTCTTTTGTGTTCCACGTTGCGGATATGGTCGTTCATCCTGCCAATCTCGTAGTTGGTTTTCATTTCGTGGATTTGGGACAGCTTTTTGGAATTCAATATGCTGTCGCTGATAGCCAGTCCTTTCTTCAAATAGAGCAAGGATATGTTTTCTTCGCCTTTGCGGCTATAATAGTCGGATAAGGAAAAGAAATTCGCCATGGCGAAATCATATAATCCGGGATCCGACAGGGGTATGATTTTTTCAATCTTCAAGGCTGTCCAGATGGCCGAATCGTATTCACCGGCCATTTCATAGCAGAGATTCTTATTGAGCAGGGTGAAGACATGGAAACGTTTTTCCAAGGTCTTTGTGGTGTCTGTCAAAGCTTCCATTCTGCTGAAAGCTTGCCATGCGGTGGAAAAGTCCGCTTGCCGTATGGCTTCCAAGGCAAGGAGGAATTGGTGGTAGTAGGCTTTGTTCGGGGTATTGTCAGGGAT
>JADIMZ010000162.1 GCA_017694335.1 Candidatus Pullibacteroides excrementavium | reverse complement strand
AACCGTCGGGTCTGTAGGAAGTTGGAGTATATGTTGAGGATGTTCATGCCTGATGTCCTCCTGATGTTTTACGGGTTCCTTTTATCGGGTCGTGCGTTTGGGCGGCATCTACTTTCCGATTGAGGTCTTCAATGCGTTTTTCAAGTTGCTGGATGGCCTCCAGGATTTCGGCTTTGTCGCCTTCCGACATTTTCCGGGCGGTGGCTTCCCATTGGAGTTCGGTGCGGAGGTTGTTCAGGCTGTCGGCCAGATAGGCTCCTTTTTGTTTCCCGGTTTCGGCATCGCCCCCGGTATAGTCTTCCCAAAGCCTGCCGAACTTTTCCACAAAAGCTTCTCGGTCTTGGACGGCTACGGCCAAAAGGGTGCGGAGAAGGAAATTCAGTTTCGCGTTCATGGTGCTTTGGTTATATGGGTTATATGGCGTGAAGTATGCGGAAGCAGAGTTCGTCGATTAAGTCCGGGCTTGCGATATCCGCGTCGACTCCTTTCGATTTGGCATCGTATTGCAGCAGGGTATTCAGTATCCTGGATGTCTCCTTGTAGGCATAGGTATTGGCAGCGCCTTCATACTGCCGTAGGAAATAGGGGTTGATGCCCATCGACCGGGCCAGGTCGGAAGGGGGAATTTGCCGGATACGGGCATCATGGACCTGCAGGACTTTGGCAAATTGCTTGTACAATTGCGGGATGATTAACTGCACCGGGAACTCTTTGGGGTGTTTGCGGGCGTAGATGCATAGTTTCCTTGTCCGGACAGGGTCTCTTGAAAAGAGGGCATCTCCTAATTTAAAGACATTGTAGTCTTTGTTGATTCCTATGTATTTTTCGATATCGTCATCGGAAATGGCGGAGCCCGGGGGCAGGTTGATGAAGAATTTCTCCAGTTCGTTGGCTATCAGGTTCAGGTTTTGCCCCAGCGATTCTGTGAGCAAGGCCAGGTTTTGGGGTGCGATGCTGTATCCATGCTGTTTGAGGTACTGGGCAACCCAGGTCCCGTATTCGGAGTCTTTCAAGGGAGCGGATTCAAAGCTGACACCGACCTTGGCGATTTGTTTGAAAACGCTTTTGCGTTTGTCTATTTTCTTATGTTTATGGACTAATACAAGGACTGTTGTGGGGACTGGATGTTGGAGATAATCTTCTATGGGAGCCCAGTTTTCTATGCTTTGGGCTTCTTTGATGATGACCAATTGGAACGGGGCCATGACAGGAAACCGTTTGCAGTCGGCAATGATTCCTTTCAAGCCGGGTTCCTTGTTCTTTAAATCGGGTGCGAAACAGACGTTGAAGTCGAAAGCCTTGTCGGCTTCGTCCAGGGTGTGGTTTTCGAAGAGGTCTGTCAGGCGGTCGATGAAGTAGTCTTCCTCTCCCCATAAAAGGTAAACCGGAGCCAGCTTCCGGGTTTTGATCTGATTCTCGATAGGGGAAATGTCAGGTACGGGCATACTGTGGATTTTATTTGCGAAGATACGCTTAAACTCCGAAAGAAAGGGCATGGACTGGAAAAAGATCCCGGAGGAAGCGGAGGTATCAGAGCTCGCCTATGCCTTGACGGATAATGCTGATTTCTTCTTGGGTGCAGTCTACTACTGTGGAATAGCCGACATTTCCCATGCCTCCGTCAATGACTAAATCCACCCATTTGCCGTACCGCTGGTGAATGGCTTCCGGATCGGTGATGTATTCGGTTTCGTCTTCGGGCGCGTCGATGGAGGTGTTCAGCAGCGGTTCGCCCAAGGCTTCCACAATCTGGCGTACGATGGGATTGTCGGGTACCCGGATTCCGATAGTCTTCTTCTTGCTTTGGAATATTTTGGGAATCTCGTTGTTTGCATTCAAAATGAATGTGAAGGGACCTGGGATATGCGTTTTGATGAAACGGAACAACGGATTGGAGATGGGGGCCGTATAGTGCGAAAGCCTGCTCAGGTCGTGGCAGATGATGGTATAGTTCAAATCCTCTTTCCGCTTGTATTTGATTTGGGCCAGCCGGTTGATGCTTTTGATGTTGGACAGTCCCGTCCCCATGCCGTATACGGTATCGGTGGGGTATATGATGATGCCTCCGTGCCTGAGGCATTCCACGATATGGTCAATTTGTTTGGCCTGCAACCCTTGGCCGTACGTTTTCAGTAGCATTTCCCAAGACAACTAACATGGTGGATGCCCGGTATGTCGGGACACGAAAAAGGGTAAGCTCCTTACATCGCACCGCTACAACCATCGTACCCTTGCTGCCTTCCGGCCCTGGGGGAGTAGAAGGGAGCTGGTCGTGTAAGACTTACCCGGCGCAAAAGTACGCCAATTCTTGTAAAAAGCAAAATCAAGAGAAAGTTTTGCGAAATAGCGCTTTTTGCTATACCTTTGCACTTAGTTCGATGTTGTCTTGCAAGCAGGCGGCATTGAAGATTTTGACACCAGAGTGGACAATTTAGAGGTTTTAGTTTCCGGAATCGAACAGAAGGCCGTA
Source organism: Candidatus Pullibacteroides excrementavium (assembly GCA_017694335.1). Classification (GTDB taxonomy): domain Bacteria; phylum Bacteroidota; class Bacteroidia; order Bacteroidales; family P3; genus Pullibacteroides; species Pullibacteroides excrementavium. Next base: position 11,014 of record JADIMZ010000162.1, on the reverse strand, counting down.
TCCTTGCGTGGGCGGTTGTCCGGCGTGGAGATGGAAAACCGGCAGTTGAAAGCAAAGCTTCAGGAACTGCAGGTCTCGTTAGAGGTGTACAAACAGAAAGTAAAAGAGTTAGAGAACAAAAACAGCATATTAAAAGTAAGCGGTAGCTTGAATCGGAACCCCGGCAGGCAGGAGTCGCAGAAAGCAAGGGCGTTTATAGACGGGATGGTGAAGGAGATAGACCGATGCCTGAGGCTTTTGGACCAACAAGAATGAACGAGATACCTATTACCGTAAATATCTGCGAGCGTCCGTATAAACTGATGGTTGATCCGGCGGATGAACCCTTGATACGGGAAGCCGCCCGGAAGATAAACGAAGGCTTACGGGCCTATGCGCAGAATTACGCATTTAAAGACAATCAAGACCTCTTGTCGATGGTAGCGTTGCAGTATACGCTCAATTCGCTCAAGAATGAAAGAGGGTTGGCCTATAGGGATCGGGACTTGATAGAGAAGCTCGGGCAGATAGACCGGACGCTTTCCATGTAGGGTGGAAGCTGTCAAGGGTAAAGGCCGTGGCTTTGAGAAGGGTGGATGGCAATTCGCCCCTCGTAGTTGATATGACGAAACAGTTTTGTCGTTGTTCCTTGACATAGCGCTGGAAGCAGAAAAACCGCATTGCTCACCATCAGTTTGAAAACTCAACAGTTTAAACTTTGGGGATGGACTCAGGTCCTGGATGGCAGGCTTTGAATTCCTTCGGGAATCCCCTTTGGGGACATAAGAAGCCAGAATTGACCGGCCGCCCCATATATAATGGATAGGAGTTTTCTATAACTCTATAGGGCATGCGGTTTTTCTGCTTTTTACTTTTGATAGGCTTTTATTTAACATAAAAACCTTAAACAGTAATGGAAGGAATGAATGTCCTGTTGATTGTCATCGCATTCGTGCTTGGCGCCGGTGTATGGGCCATAGTGAATTCGGTGGTGTTGAAGCGCAAGCAGAAGCGCATTTTGGCCGAGGCCGAGGAAAAAGGGGAAATCCTGAAGAAAGAGAAGCTGCTTCAGGCCAAGGAAAAGTTCTTGCAGATGAAGTCGGAATACGACAAGAACGTCGCGGAGCGGAATAGTAATCTGAGCCGGAATGAAAACCGTATCAAGCAGAGGGAGACGGAACTGAACCGCAAGATGGAGGAAGTTCAACGCAAGAATAATGAAATCAATATCTTAAAGGAGAATCTGAATAACCAGCTTCAAGTGGTCAGCAAGAAACAGTCGGAAATGGACAAGCTGCAGGCCCAGCAAATCAAGAAGTTGGAAGTGATGGCGGGTTTGTCGGCCGAGGATGCCAAGGCGCAGCTGATAGACTCCTTGCGCGATGAGGCCAAGTCGGAAGCTTTGAGCCAGATCAAGGATGTGATTAACGAAGCCAAGTTAACGGCCAATAAGGAAGCTCAGAAAATCGTTATCGAAACCATTCAGCGGACGGCCACCGAGCACGCTATCGAGAATACGGTTTCGGTGTTCAATCTTGAAAACGAAGAAATCAAAGGCAGGATTATCGGGAGGGAAGGCCGCAATATCCGGGCTTTGGAGGCTTTGACCGGAGTGGAAATCATCATTGACGATTCTCCTGACGCCATCATCTTGTCGGGTTTCGACCCCGTGCGTCGGGAAATAGCCCGTCTTTCGTTGCATAAGCTGGTTACGGATGGACGTATACATCCTGCCCGTATTGAAGAGGTGGTGGCCAAGACCCAGAAACAGATTGAACAGGAAATCATGGAAACCGGTAAGCGGACCTGTATCGATTTGGGTATCTTGAACATGAGCAATGAGCTGACTCGGATGATCGGAAAGATGAAGTATCGTTCCTCCTATGGGCAGAATTTGTTGCAGCATGCTCGGGAAACCGCTAACCTTTGCGCTACCATGGCATCCGAGCTGGGGTTGAATCCTAAAATTGCCAAGCGGGCAGGTTTGCTGCATGATATCGGCAAGGTCCCTGACAATGAACCGGAGCTGCCGCATGCTATCTTGGGGATGAAATTGGCAGAGAAATACAAGGAAAGTCCGGAAGTCTGCAATGCGATCGGGGCGCACCACGATGAAATCGAGATGACGAATTTGATTTCGCCTATCGTCCAGGTCTGCGATGCTATTTCCGGTGCCCGTCCTGGTGCTCGTCGGGAAGTGGTCGAAGCCTATATCAACCGTTTGAACAATCTGGAATCGTTGGCTCTGTCGTATCCGGGCGTAATCAAGACCTATGCCATTCAGGCGGGGCGCGAGCTGCGGGTCATTGTCGGTGCCGACAAGGTTACCGATGACCAGGCCTGTCAGTTGTCTTTGGATTTGTCCAAGAAGATACAGGAAGAAATGACCTATCCGGGGCAGATTAAGATTACGGTAATACGGGAGACCCGGGCGGTCAACTATGCAAAGTAAAGAACAGGCCAGGAACGGTCGTTTTTATGGATATGGTAAAAGGGGGCGGGTTCCGCCCCCTTTCTTTTATTTCGCCTGAAAAGGGAAATGGGGGCGTAGAAGCTCTTTTAGGAATTCCGGAATTCGGCAGGGCTTGTGGTCGGATGAGCGCATGAAGGCCAAGGTGACGGAACCTTCGTTCAGGAGGTCTCCGTTTTCATTGTAAACTTCATGGAAGAATGTCATTTTGGGACCTTGGGGGATTTCTTTGACGAAAGTATGTATGGAGAGAATCTCGTCGTAATGAGCGGGGCGTTTGTAACGGAGGTTGATTTCGACAACCGGCATCATGACTCCTTTCTCTTCCATCTCTTTGTACGAGATGCCTAAGGAACGGATGGTTTCGGTTCGGGCTATTTCATAGAATTTCGGGTAGTTGCCGTAATAGACAAATCCCATTTGGTCCACATCGGCATAACATGTCCGGATTGAAGTCACGAAATGATACATGGCGGAAGTTTTTGAATTGAACGTTTTTAATTCCAAGGCTATAGTCCGGGGCCTGTCGCGGTTTGCGGTGAGCCGGAGGGAAAGCCATGCATGAAAGTACGAAAAAATCGGGAATTCCGGAAAACGGACGGTATGGGTAGGGGGTGGGGAAGGGGCGTTGCTAATTTTTTTTCCACATGTGAATTTTTTTTTAGGAAAGTGTTGAAATTTTCTTGCCTTTTTGTGAATCAACAGTATGTGGAAAAACAAGAGCTTCGAAGGGAGAAAACGGCTCTTTTCCGGATGGGAATCCGGTCCTGCCGCAAATGCAAGATTTTGTATTGAAAAGCTCTTCTGGTGCGCCTTTGAGGCCTTTTGCGTTTATACGTTTTTCTTAAAAAAGCAAGTGTCGGCGCATTTTTTTCTTCCCTTTTTTTGTCACATCTTTGCAGTGGAGAAAACGGCCTGGGGAGACGGTGAAGAAACGAGTTGTCAACAGTGCCGCGAGCCTTAAATTTTCGTTACGCAAGATGGAACAGAACTATATCGCTGTATGGGAAGAGTGTCTGAAGATATTCCGGGACAATCTGGGTGAATCCGCCAATTATCGCACGTGGTTCGAACCGATCAGACCGGTCGGGCTGCAGGATAAGACTCTGACCATACAAGTGCCTAGCCCTTTTTTCTTTGAGTGGCTGGAAGAGAACTATGTGAGTTTGCTGCGTTCTACCATTCACCGGGTGCTAGGTCCGGAAGGCCGTTTGAAGTATTCGGTAGTGGTGGATAATACCAATCCGTATGCCATTCCGGCCGAAAGCAGTTATAAACGGGAAACCCGAAACCAACCTACAGCTATGCCAGTGCCGCCGAAAGATCATTTGCCCAATCCGTTTGTGATACCGGGCTTGGAAAAGATCAAAATCAATTCCCAGTTGAACGAAAATTATTCCTTCGACAATTTTGTGGAAGGGGATTGCAATCGTTTGGCTCGTGCGGCGGGCTATGCCATAGCGGAAAAACCGGGGAAGACGGCTTTCAACCCTCTGTTCGTGCATGGGGCCACGGGTTTGGGCAAGACGCATTTGTTGAATGCCATAGGCTTGCAGTCCAAATTGAATAATCCCGATTTAACGGTGCTGTATGTGTCGGCCGAGCTGTTCACCCAGCAGTTCATGGATGCTTGCAGGAACAAAACAACCAATGATTTTACCCATTTTTACCAGGTCATCGATGTCCTGTTGATAGATGATATTCACAAATTGTCGGGGAAACCGGCCACGCAGGATGCGTTTTTTCAGATATTCAATCAGTTGCATCAGAGTGGAAAGCAGCTGGTGATTTCGTCCGACAAGCCGCCGGTAGAACTGCAGGGCATAGAGCAGCGTTTGCTGTCCCGGTTCAAATGGGGCTTGGCGGCTGATTTGCAGGTTCCTGACGTGGAGACGAGGATTGCAATCCTGAAGCGTAAAATCCAGGCCAATGGGGTGGAGATGCCTAAGGATGTGATTGAATACATAGCTTACAGCATATCGACCAATGTGCGTGAGATGGAAGGGGTTTTGAACTCCTTGCTGGCTCAGTCTATCCTGAACAAGAAGACGATTACGATGGAGTTGGCTAAACAGATGATTGACCAGATTGTCCACAACTCGGTCAAGGAAATCTCGATAGACTATATTCAGAAGATTGTTTGTGATTATTTCGATTTGCCGGTGGATAAGTTGAATTCGAACCGGAAATTCCGTCCTATCGTAACGGCGCGTCAGTTGGCCATGTATTTTGCCCGCAAGTATACCAAGGCTTCTTTGGCCGCTATTGGGTCGCAATGCGGCAAACGGGATCACTCCACGGTGCTTCATGCTTGCAAAACGGTTAGGAACATGCTTGATACCGACAAGTCTTTCCGCGCCATGGTGGACGAACTGGATAAAAAGATAAAGAATTAAGCTGATTCGGCGATGGCCAGATTATTGCTATTGCCTGCTTGTTTGGGCGATACAGACCCGGCATTGGTGCTGCCGGAATCCTATCTGTCTCGGATGCAACACCTTCGTGCCTTTTTTGTGGAAGATCTGCGATCGGCACGGAGGTTTCTTCGTAAAATAGGATACAAGGTTCCATTTGAAGAGGTGTTATTGATGGAACTGAATGAGCACACCCGGGCTTTCTGTTTGGAAGAGGTGTTGCGGCAGCAGGGCATATCCGAGGAAAAGCTGCTCTCGGCGGATATGGGAGTCTTGTCTGAAGCCGGTCTGCCTTGTGTGGCCGACCCGGGTTCGTTGGCAGTGGAATGGGCGCATCGCAAAGGAGTTCAGGTTGTGCCGTTCAGCGGGCCTTCGTCCTTGTTCATGGCACTGATGGCTTCCGGGCTTAATGGGCAGAGTTTCTGTTTCCATGGATATCTGCCTGCAACGGGCATGGAACGTGCCGCGAGGATCCGCGAAATCGAATCGGCATCGCTCAAGAAGAACCAGACCCAGTTGTTCATAGAAACCCCGTACAGGAGCCAGGCCATGTTTGAAAGCTTGCTGGCAACATGCCGGCCATCGACCCGTCTTTGCGTGGCTTCTGACATCACCTTGCCGGATGAAATGATACGTACCATGCCCGTGTCGGAATGGAAGAAGCATCCGGTTTCGATACAGAAAAAGAACACCGTATTTTTATTGTTGGCATGAACCCACCTTTGGCAGAACAGCTTCGTCCCCGGCGGCTTGAGGACTATATAGGCCAGACCCATTTGATGGGACCTGATGCGGTTTTGCATAAAGCCATCAAGTCGGGCAATCTTCCTTCGATGATTTTGTGGGGGCCACCCGGAGTGGGGAAGACGACGTTGGCTTATTTGATATCCAATTACCTGCATAGGCCGTTCTTCACATTAAGCGCTGTGTTGGCAGGGGTCAAGGAGGTGCGGGAAGTGCTGGATAAGGCCGAAGCCGTGCAGAGGATGCAGGAAAAGCAGCGGAAGTCAGGCCCCTCCCTGTTTGCCGGTATGGAAGAAAATGAGGATTCGGAAGGGAAAGGCCATGCTGCGTCAGGCCGACCGATTTTGTTTATCGATGAAATCCACCGGTTCAGCAAGTCGCAGCAGGATTCCTTGTTAGGGGCCGTGGAAAAGGGCACAGTGACTTTTATCGGAGCTACGACCGAGAACCCGTCGTTCGAGGTGATATCCCCTTTGCTATCCCGTTGCCAGGTCTATGTGTTGCAACCGCTTTCTTCGGAAGAAATGGAGACAATGATAAGGCGTGCAGTGGATTATCTCCAACAGTATTACCCGGTCGATATACAGGTGAGAGAGACGGAGGCTTTGAAAAGGATTTCAGGCGGGGATGGGCGTAAGTTGCTTAATGCGATAGAATTGGTGGTTGAAGAAGCTCTTTCGTCGCATACGCATGCTATGGGGAAGGGAGAGGTCCGTCCCGCCGGGCCGGGAACAGGCAGGACGGGAATATGTGTCGATAACGCATCCGTGAGTTCATTGATCCAGCAAAACTTGGCGATGTACGATAAGAACGGGGAGAATCATTACGATATCATATCGGCTTTTATCAAATCCTTGCGGGGCAGCGATCCGAACGCGGCGGTATATTGGCTGGCCCGGATGTTGTCGGCGGGAGAGGATGTGAAGTTCATTGCTCGCCGGATGGTGATTTTGGCATCGGAAGATATCGGTAATGCCAATCCGAACGCTTTGCTGCTAGCCAACGCCTGTTTCGACACGGTCCATAAGATTGGATATCCGGAATGCCGGATTACTTTGAGCCAGACAGCGGTCTATCTGGCTTGTTCGCCTAAAAGCAATGCTTCGTACATGGCTATCGATGCAGCGATGGCCGCCGTCAAGAAGACAGGGGATCTTCCCGTCCCCTTGTACCTGCGCAATGCTCCCACGCAATTGATGAAGGATCTTGGCTATCATGACGGTTACAAGTACGCTCATGATTACGAGGGGAATTTTGCCGATTTGGAGTTCCTTCCGGAATCGATTAGCGGCAGTGTCTTTTATCAGCCGGGCGCGAATATGAAGGAGGAGGAAATGCGCAAGAGGCTCAGGATGTGGTGGAAAGGAAAGTACGGGTATTAGCAGGCTTGGGGCTGGGGAAACGGTTCGCTAAGTCTGCGGTTGTGCAACAAGGATAAAAAGGAGTTACGATGAATATATTGGAAAAGGAAAACCAATTGATTGAAGAATTTTCGGGCTTGTCCGAATGGATGGACCGTTATGCTTTGCTGATAGAGAAAGGGAAGAATTGTCCGGTTTTGCCGGATACGGAAAAGAATGATTCCTTTTTGATTAAAGGCTGCCAGTCCCGGGTCTGGATCAAGGCGGAGCTGAAAGAAGACGGCAAGGTGTACTTTCAGGCGGATTCGGATGCGGTGATAACCAAGGGAATCGCCTCGATGCTGCTCTATGTGTTCTCAGGGGAGGAGCCCAAGGCGATTGTGGATGCGCCGGTGGATTTTCTGGACAAAATCGGCTTGAAGGAACATTTGTCTCCGACCCGTTCCAACGGGCTTACGGCGATGCTCAAGCAAATCAAGCTCTACGCGTTGGCTTTGAGCATGAAGAAATAGTGGTTATCTTTGCGGCGTTATTGGAAAAGAATCATGGCCTACGACTTCCATAAATACTTGGCCTCCGAGATGGCCCTTTTTGAGGAGAAGTTCAAATCGTTGGTAGAAGGCGACTTTGAATATATCAATCATATCCGCGACCAGGTTTTCCGTTCAAAGGGGAAACAGCTTCGTCCCATGCTGGTTTTTTACGCGCACAAGCTTTTCCGGGAGGAATTGGCGGAACAGGCGTATCTGGCCGCTTCCTTGGTTGAAATTGTGCATGCGGCTTCGTTGGTGCATGACGATGTGGTGGATATGGCTGATATGCGTCGGGGCAATGCTTCCATACGGGCCATGTTCGGCAACAAGGCGGCAGTGTTGGCAGGGGATTATATGCTGACCAATGCTTTCTTGAAAGCCTATGACGAGAGTGACAGCCAACTGTTGGTGATGTTGGTGGACGTGATTCGGCAGATGAGCGCCGGAGAACTGCTTCAGTTGCAGTACGCCAATAATACCCAGGCTACGGAGCAGGCCTACACAAGGATTGTGGGAGGAAAGACGGCGGCTTTGTTCGGTTGTTGTTGCCAGTGCGGGGCTTATACGGCCCGGGCTTCGGCCGAAGATACGGAAACGGTCAAGGAAATAGGACGTAAGATAGGTTTCGCTTTCCAGATCAAGGACGATCTGCTGGATTTGGACAAGGATGCCGTTGCCGGCAAGACTTATGGCAATGATTTGAAAGAGGGGAAGTTGACATTGCCTGCCTTGTATTACTTGCAACATTGCGGGCAGGAAGAAAAAAAAGCGTTTTTCGAGGATTTGAACCGGATTTCGGAGCTGCATGCGGAAGGTGCTGAAGATGTGTCTTTGCTGGAAGCGATGACAGGTCGGATTCTGGCTTCGGGCGGTGTGGCTTATGCCCGGCAGAAAGCCCGGGAATACACGAGTCAGGCTTTGGAGCTTTATCGAGGCCTGGATCGGTTCAATGAAGGTTTTGAGCAGTTGATTCTGGAGATAGGAGAGAATCCGGCTTGATTCCCTATAGGCCTGGATGGTGTCAAGTCGCGGGCAATGCGGTTTCTATGGCGTCGGTGGTGCGTTAAATGCGATGGGTTCGAATCCGGAAAATCGAAATCGATGCCGGGCTTTGGGATAGTTTGCATACGAGATAAAAAGAGCAAGAGATGGATATATCGGTTGTGGTTCCGTTGTTCAATGAGGAAGAGTCTTTGCCGGAATTGGCGGCATGGATAGAAAAGGTGATGAATGCCCATCATTTCAGTTATGAAGTGATTTTTGTGGATGACGGGAGCAAGGACAAATCCTGGTTTACGGTGCAGTCGTTGCGGAAAGGCAACGAGTGTTTCAAAGGGGTCCGTTTCCGGCGTAATTACGGCAAATCGGCGGCATTGCAGAAGGGGTTCGAAGCGGCACAGGGGGATGTGGTAATTACGATGGATGCCGATTTGCAGGACAGCCCAGACGAGATTCCGGCTTTGTATAAGATGATAACCGAGGAGGGGTATGATGTGGTTTCGGGCTGGAAAAAGAAACGTTACGACCCGCTTTCCAAGACTTTGCCGACCAAGCTGTTCAATTGGGCGGTGAGGAGGGTCTCCCATATTTATCTGCACGATTTCAATTGCGGTTTGAAGGCATACCGGCGCGAGGTGGTCAAGAGCATAGAAGTGTACGGGGAAATGCACCGTTTCATTCCGGTGATAGCCAAATGGGCCGGTTTCGGGTCGATCGGGGAGAAGGTGGTGCAGCATAGGGCCCGGAAATACGGCAAGACCAAATTTGGCATGAACCGTTTTGTCAATGGTTTTCTGGATTTGCTTTCGCTGTCTTTTGTGGGGCGTTTCTCGAAGAAACCGATGCACTTTTTCGGTAGTTTGGGATTGCTGTTGTTTGTGTTGGGCTTCATAGCGGCTGTTTGGTTGGGAGCGCAGAAATTGTATTTCTTGCATCATGGGATTCCTGCGCCCTTGGTTACCTCTTCGCCGTATTTTTATATTTTCTTGGTATTCATGGTTATGGGGCTTCAGCTGTTTTTGGCCGGATATTTAGCTGAATTGGTCGGTCGGAATTCTCCGACGCGGAATACCTATCTGATTGCTGAGTTCTTGGGGACGGATTGCGAAGAGGATGAAAAGGAATGACCGGATGAAGAGGAGGAATCGCGTTGTTGTGGCTACGGTATTGTCCTGTTTGATATGGGCTGGTCTGGCAGGCAGGCGGGAGGTGTTCGCTTTGCTGCCGGTATCACCGTCGGATGGGATTCCGATGTGTCCAGCCGGGTTCAAGGCGGGCGTGCCGGACACGAACCGAAGGGATGACAAGGGACGTAGGCAGGGGCTTTGGGTGGAAATGGGCAGGGAAGGTTCTTTGTCTTACCGGGGGCATTTCAAGGATGATATGCCGGAAGGAAGGTTTGTCTATACCCGAGGGGATACGTTGGTGGCGGAAGCTTTTTATTTTCGGGGGGGATATGCCAGCTACAACCGTTTTTTCTATCCGGATTCCCAGTTGATGGCCCAGGGTTATTATCTGGACAAGCAGAAAGACAGTGTGTGGGAGTTTTATGCGCGGGATGGACGCTTGCTTCGGAGGGAACACTATGAAAAAGGGCTGAAGAACGGGGTGTTGGAAGTATTCGACAGCTTGGGAAAGATTCTGGTTCATCAGGAGTGGTTCCGTGGATTGCGGAATGGATATTGGATGGAATGGAATGCTGCCGGTTTCCAGTCCTATACGTATAAGTTGAATCTGAGTCATGGGCCGTATGCTGCCTTTTACGCGGACAGCGTTCGGGCCATCGAGGGACAGTATGCGGAAGGGCTTAAACAAGGCAAGTGGAGTTTCTATTTGCCAAGCGGTACCTTGTACCAGGAAGATTTCTATCAGGACGACCTGTTGATGGATCGGGTTTTGTATCTGTCGGTGCAGGGCGAGCTTCGGCCGGTTTCGATGGATACGATAGCATTGGTGATGCTCTCGCCGCAAGGGGGGCGGGCGGAGGTGTTGACGGATGCCGGCGGGCGGTTGTTGTGCGACGAGTCCTTTGCGGTTGTATGCGGGATTCTGGATATGGAGGCTTATTTTTATGCGAATCCGAATGCCTTTGTGGCTTTCCGGGTTTTGGACAAGGAGCGGTTGCCGGACTTGTTGGGCGATTGGAGGGGGGAGGAACGCATGTTGTATGATGGCCAGTTGGAGCCTTCGATGCAATTGGGGCAAAATGCTTCGGTACGTCCGGTCGAACTTCCGTTGCGGGTCAAGACGCCTTTCCCGGTTTATTTGGATGCCAATGGCATGGAAATGTTGGAAAATACTTTCTCGGGAAGGGAAATGCCGGAAGCGGAGGAGTGATTTTGGCTTCTCCCGTGCCAGCGTTTCCTGTTTTTGAGAAGAGGCTTGTTCATGAAAAAGAAAAATGCAGGAATCGTTTGGTGGTTTAAAAAAAATGTGTACCTTTGCAGCCCTTTCCGACAGGAAGAGGGGAAAAGCCTGAGTGGCGGAATAGGTAGACGCGTTGGTCTCAAACAC
>JADIMZ010000161.1 GCA_017694335.1 Candidatus Pullibacteroides excrementavium | reverse complement strand
TGTTCGTGCATTCCTTGGGCGATGCCCATATCTACCATAACCATATCGATCAGGTCAAGTTGCAGCTTTCGCGCGAGCCTTACCCGCTGCCCCGCCTGGTACTGAATCCGGAGGTTAAGGATTTGTTTTCGTTTGATTACGAGGATATAAAGATTGAGGACTACCAATGCCATCCGCATATCAAAGGCGATGTGGCGGTCTGAGGATTGGTTTCAGGCAGGCATGCATTTGCGGCGATGCATGGCAAGTCTTACATTTTGACGCATTTTTGGGTTAAGTCGTAATGGTATTCGACTGAAAATCTGTTGGTTTTGTTTTACTTGCCGTTGAATTGTATGGACAAAAGAATGTCCGTTTTTCTGTTTTAGTGTTTGGGTTGATTTTTTTGGGGGATGGGGCTATTCCTATTGCGGTCGGATGTGGCTGGAATCCGAACCGATTTGCGCAAGCGATAGGAGCCTTTCCGTTTGCTTACTTTGGCATGGGAAGAGTCTGTCGAAGCTTATGTTTGCCGATGTCTACCGGGGTCGGATTCGTCCTGTAGAGCCTGTAAGCTGGGGGCTTTTCAAAGAGGCATCAGTTTGATATTTTAGGCTGTCTTGTTTACTTTTGTACAGGGAATCATGAATACAGTGTTCTTGCTTTCCGCTGGAAATTTATAAGAGAGGGAAATTATGCTGACATTAGAAGAATGCAAGCGACAATTGGCAGAATTCAAACAGTTATCAGGAAAGAAGTATGGGATTCGCAAAATTGGCATTTTCGGTTCTGTGGCGAGAAACGAACAAAATGAGGGCAGTGATATCGACATTTTGGTGGAGTTGGAAGAACCAAGATTATCTTTGATGTATGATTTGCAAGTGCGTTTATCTGAAATGTTTCAATGTTCTGTCGATTTAGTGAGATATAGAGATTCTTTGCGTTCTTCTTTCAAAGAGCAGATTAGAAAGGAGACTATTTATGTGTGAGTTGAAGTTTGATAGGATTAGAGATAGGCTGTTTCAAATCCGGGAATCTGTGGAATTGATAGAAGAAAGGGTTGGCGAGATTGCTGAACCGGCAGATTTTTTGACGACTCCCAAAGGTGTATTCGTGTTCGATGCTTGTGTGTTGCGGTTGCAGGTCATAGGTGAGAACGTCAAGAAAATATTAGATGAATCGGAGAATCCTTTGGAAAAATATCATGAAATTCCTTGGCGGGCGATAGTCTCTTTGCGGAATATAATTTCGCATGAATATGCCAACGTGGATGAAGAAATCGTCTTTCAAGTGATTAAAGAGGATTTGCCGAAATTGAAAGCCGTGGTTGATGAGTTGCTGTGTACAAATTGAAAAAAAGATATGAAGAAAATCGCGTTGATTACCGGAGCTACCTCCGGAATAGGCCAGGCGATAGCCCGCAGGTTGGCCAAGGAAGGTTATGATTTGATTATCACCGGCCGTCGTGCCGAGAAGTTGGAAGCCGTGGCCAAGGAACTTTCGGCCGAAGCCAAGGTGTTGCCGTTGGTCTTCGATGTCCGTCATCTGGACGAAGTGCAGAAGAACCTGGGCAATCTGCCGGAAGAATGGAGAAACATCGATGTGTTGGTCAACAATGCCGGTCTTGCCGCCGGTCTGGAGCCTTTGCAGGAAGGGCTGATTGACGATTGGGAACGGATGATCGATACCAATGTGAAGGGTTTGCTCTATGTGAGCCGGACTATCCTGCCGGGAATGATTGCCCGCAAGAAAGGCCATGTGTTCAATTTGGGTTCGATTGCCGGGAAAGAGACCTATCTGAACGGCAATGTGTACTGTGCCAGCAAACATGCGGTGGACTCCTTGAGCCGTTCGATGCGGATGGAGTGCTTGCCCTACAACATCAAGGTGACGCAGATTTGTCCCGGTGCGGTTGAAACCGAGTTCTCGATGGTGCGTTTCCATGGTGACCAGCAGCGGGCTGACAATGTGTATAAAGGCTTTACGCCCTTGAAAGGCGAGGATATTGCCGATTTGGTGGCCTATTGCGTGAACCTGCCGGCGCATGTCTGCCTGAACGATATCGTGGTGATGCCTACGGCGCAAGCCAATTCAGGTCTGTTCCATAAGGTGCTGTAAGCTATCGTCTTTTAGGAAATTCGACCGGCTCGACCGAGGAGAAGGAGCGAAAAATCCTCACGAAAAAAGGGAGAAAGAAAAGCGGGAAGCTGGAGCGTCAAAAAAGCAAGCATGTCTGAGCGCAGGCGCAGCCAAGCGAGTTCTTGCTTTTAGCGGAAGCTTCCCGCTTTTCCCCTTTTTTCGTGGGATTTAGAGCCCTTCTCCAAGGGAGAGCAATGCTTCCAGTTCATCCAGCGCCTTGTCCTCCGGTATATGGCTCTTTACTAATTTCCCCTTCCGGTAGAGGTTCACCTGGCCGTTGCCGCATCCGATGTAACCGTAATCGGCATCCGCCATTTCGCCCGGGCCGTTCACGATGCAGCCCATCACGGCCAGTGTCAGGTTCGGGTAGTTCGGGAAACGAGCCTTGACCTGGGCCAAGACACTTTGGATATCGTATTTGGTCCGGCCGCAGGACGGGCAAGCGATGAAACGGGTCTTATGGGAACGAAGCCCCGCCGCATGGAAAATATCGTCAATCAGTCGTTTCTTCTCTTCTTCGGAGAATAAGTCGCCCTCTATGCGGAAACCCTCTTTCTGCCCCCGCAGCATCAGCCGTCCCCAACGGACAGCCGTCAGAATCCGGGCAAACTCCTTGTTCTTGACTATGTTCGCTTCACGGTTCGTTTCTTCCTGCACAGTCCCGTCTTTGGCTTCCGCCAGCATTTTTCCTTGGGCAGCGTAGCGGATTACCAGCCCGTCCCTTTCCGTTTCCGGCATGGACTGCAAATATTCAGCCGCTTGGACAATGCTTTGCGCTACAGGAACTTCGTTTTCGGGCGCTTCGGTCAGCGAGACCCGAATCGTATGCCCGATGCCATCGGTCAACAGGCTTCCGATTCCGATAGCCGAAATGACCCGTGCGTCTTCCCCGTCCCCGGCTTCGGTCACGCCGATATGCAAAGGATAGATTTTCCCGTTTTGCCGCATCCTGTCCCATAGCATCCTGGTGGCTTGATTCATCAGCTGTACCCGGCTCGATTTCATCGAAATCACCAATTGGTCGAAACGGAGCTTCTCGAAAATGCCGATGAATTCCAAGGCGCTTTCCACCATCGCTCGGGGCGTGTTGCCGTACAGGCTTACCAAGCGTTCCGACAGCGAGCCTTGGTTCACGCCTACCCGGATGGCCGTCCCGTGCTGGCGGCAGACCTCCACCAACGGACTCAGGCGTTCGGCAATCCGTTCCCGTTCGGCGGCCTGTTCGGCTGGGCTGAACTCGGTCTTGCCCCGGTTGCGGTCGCAGTAATTGCCCGGATTGATGCGGATCTTCTCCACTATCGAGGCGGCCATCAAAGCCGCTTCCGGCAAGAAATGAATATCGGCCACCAAAGGTCCTGTATAGCCTTTTTGGTGAAGCTGGTTCTTGATGTCCTCCAAGTTACGGGCTTCCTTCAGGCCGGGCGCCGTGATTCTCACCATCTGGCATCCGGCATCGAAAAGCCGCTGGCATTGCGCCACCGTGGCTGCTGTGTCCAAGGTGTCGGTATTGGTCATGGATTGGATGACCACCGGATGGCTGCCTCCAATGACTAAGTTGCCCACCCGGACGGGATGGGTCGCTGCGGCGTAAATCATGCTAAGAGTCTCTTGACAACTTCGGAAATGGCTTTGCCGTCGGCTTTCCCGGCCAAGGCTTTGGAGGCGGCGCCCATCACCTTGCCCATGTCCTTCATGCCCTGGGCGCCGGTCTGTTCGATGATTTTCTTCACTTCGGCTTCGATTTCTTCCGCGCTCAATTGCTTGGGCAGGTAGGCTTCAATGAAACCGGCTTCCGCCAATTCGTTCTCGGCCAGGTCGGCTCGGTTCTGGGACTGGAAGATTTCGGCCGATTCCTTGCGTTGCTTCACCATCTTTTGCAGAATCTTGATGGCGGTTTCCTCGCTCAGTTCCCCGTTGGAGTTCTTGGCGGTCTTGGCTTCCAGGAATTCTTTCTTGATGCCCCGCAAGGCAGCCAGACGGACGCTTTCATGCGCCAGCATCGCGGCCTTGATGTCGTTGTTTACTTGTTCGAATAAGTCCATGATTCTAAAGTTTTTCATATTCGGCATATCCCTTCGTCCGCATCGAGGGAATCATCCTTAGCCTGCCTTGGGCAGGATACGCCTGCTGGGTCGAAGCTTTGTCCATCGATGCCCGTTTGTTTTAAAGACCAACGGTGATATGCACAAGTTACAAAGTTAGTTCAATTTGCCTGATTGTTGTATCTTTTGCCTAAATTTGTACGCTTGACCATTGAGAATTGAGTGAAAATATGGGCGAATCCTTAAAAGACAAAGTGGGATATGTGATTGCAGTAATTAGCGAGTTCGCTACGGCACATTCGCTTAACACGGCGCAGGCGTATCGCTATTTGGAGCGGTTTAATGGGATAGACTTTGTAAATCGTTTTTATGAGGTGGAACATACGCTTTCATTTGAAGATGTAGTGGCAGACCTTACTTCATACTGCCATCGGAAAGGAGGTGCCTTGGTATGATACTGTATCATGGATCAAATTGCGAGATACGGGAGGTGGATTTGTCCGTGTCTAAAGTTGGAAAGGATTTTGGCTGTGGATTCTATCTTTCTTTTGATAAGAATCAGGCGCAAGAGATGGCTGAAAAAAAGACCGAGCAATTAGGAGAGGGAAGGCCTGTGTTGAATGTGTATGAATTTGATGAAAAATGTCTGGAAGATACTTTGTTGAAAGTACTGCGGTTTGATTCCTATAGCCGGGATTGGGCTGAGTTTGTATTGCAGAATCGCCGCAATCGTACTCGTAAGCAAATGCATCCTTATGATATTGTAATAGGGCCGATAGCTAATGACGCAGTAGGTTTCCAGATACGTCGGTATGTGTCCGGGCTAATCGATTTGGAGAAATTTCTGACAGAGTTGAAATATATGGGCGGCATAACGATGCAATACTTTTTTGGTACAGAAAAGGCTCTTCAATATTTGAAAAAAATCGATGTGCTATGACAAAGGAGACATTCATGATAGAAGAAATTTCCAAAGACATAGTGCTGTTGCTTATGGAAGAGCATCAGATGGATATGCTTCAAGCGTTGCATGTGTTATATACTTCCGATACCTATGCCCGTTTGATGAATCCGGCAACAGGACTTTATACGCAGAGTACAGCCTATGTGTACGAGTACCTGGAGAGGGAATTGGCTACAGGGAAAATGGCCTGATTTGGCATTGATGTTGTTGTTCTCTTCGCAAAGTGAGTCCAAATCGGCTATTGTTGTATTTTGCCTAAATTCGGACACGATTCGCATCGTGATGAAGGTCTTAAAATGGAATGAGTATGTATTTGGGGTTGATTACAGCATTGGTTCTTTGGGCTTCCGCTTTTTTGCTTCGGTCTTTTCCTGATTGGCTTTACTTGGAGAAATCCATGGAAGAGCTTCGTCGTATCGATAAGAAGAAATCCGCTTCCATGGCATTCCGGGTCTTGTTTTTTACGGGTTTGGTGAACGGTATTGGCTATACTTGGCTGCGTCTTGGCGGTTATCCTGTGGCGGGTGGCGTTTTCTATATAGTCTCTTTGGGAGTGGGTTTGGTGATTCTTGTGGTCGGGTTGATGCGGCAAGACCGGAATTCTTCGCATTACGGCTATAAAGCAGGACTGATTGTCATTGTGGGGTTTACCATGCTGCTTCCCTATTTCTTTTATGAAGCCGTCAAGCCTTCTCCGGTGTTGCAAAAGGACGGGAGTCTTTTGCTGGGGAATGCGCAGGAAACGCGCTTGCCGTTGGTTCTGCTGGACAAGGTGGAATATTGGGATTCCTTGCCGGAAATCAAGCGTAGGGTGGGCGGAAGCTCTCTGTTATGGGCCAACAAGGGATTGTTTGAAGTGGCCGGGGTCGGGCGTTGTTATCTGTATCTAGATACCCGGAATGCGGAATGCTGTTATCTGCATTTCCGGAATGGTGTAACGGTTTTCTGCAATTATCCGGATAGCAGCCGGACGCGGTCTTTGCACAAGGCGTTTCAGGCCTGCCTGGAGTGATGTCCGGCCTTTCAGTGGAGTCCCGACTGGCTTGACGGTAAGAGCGAGCTGTAAGTGGGATGCCGTGTCAAAATAATTGACGGCTGTTCAAAAGAACAGGCTCGGACAGATTGCGTAAACTACAGAGAAACAATGCAGCTGTTGTGATTTTTTAAGGGTTTTTCCTGTTGGTTTGAGCCGAATCCTATAAATCATCGCAATTTATTTATAGGATTCGGCCGGAGTGGGTGTGATTGGCATGTTGCCTTTTGTACTGCTTCTGGGCGGCGGCTTTTTTCCAAAGAGCTGTTCCTGTAATTAATCCGGCAAACAAGGCTATGCTCAGGACGAAGGCCCAAATGTTGGTTTTACGGGAAACCGCCTGCATTTGGATGTCGGAGGCTAAGAGCCGGAAACCATCGGCTTTCCAGACAGGATTGCCTTCTTCAAGGCGCAAAGCGTTGGTCGATACCAATTTTCCGGGCAAGTCGGTCCGATAGACAAAGGTATACGAGAAATAAGACAGAATCCGGGTTTTGGTTTTCTGCAAGGAGTCGGCTTCGGCCTGATGTTGTTGATAAAGAGGGTAAAGCAGCGGTTTTCCTAAGCTTTCGTCCCATTGCTGGCAATAGTCCGGCAGTTCATCGAAGAGGCCCAGTTCGCTCGGGTCGGTCTGCTGGTACATCCGTTTTTTGTGCGCCTGCATGGTTTCCCGGAGTTCGGCATCGGCCAAGCTGTACAGAATGTCGTAGTTGGTCTCGAGAAGGGAACGGTTGTACCATTGCACGAATTTGTTGTTGATTGATTCTAGGTATTCATAGGATTCCTTCCCGTTCCAGCCTTGCGGCAGAGGTGAATTCCCGAAAAAGACGGCTTGTTCTTCTGGGCTGAGATAAGAAGAAAGAGGCACAGGCAGGTTCTCGAAAGCCTTTATCGTGGCTGTGTATTCATAATAGGTGAAGAACCAGCGGAAATGTTTTTGCATGTTTTCTTCCGGTTGCAACAAGGGATTTTCCATTTGGGTGGAATCGACTAAAATTCGGTTCGATGGCCAAAAAGAGGCATTGTAATCGGTGCGGTAACGGATCATCATATGGGTCGGTTCGCCATAGAAGTCAATCATGAAGCCTTGGGGCGGATATTCCGCACAGAAAGTATCAGCCCGGCCTTGCCCGCAGAAAACGGGCCGAGGCAAGGCTTTGTCCGGGTCTCCGGATGTTTTGAAGAAAGTGCTGTCGGTATAGATGTCCCGGTGCAGGGAAAGGTTCGGGTTCACCTGGGTGTGGATATAGAACGGCGTTTCGCAGGAAGCCAGCATCACTCCGAGACTGCCTAACAAGAAGGTGTGTTTTAAAAGCGTTTTCATTGTGTTCTGTTTTTAAGTGTTTGATTTGTTTGCTTTTGTTTTATGTCTACCGGGGTTTCGGGGGGGCGGTTCAAGTCCTTATCTTTTTAGCTAGGATGTCCGGTGCCGGAGGTTCTTTAATGCTCGGAAGGGGGAATTCAAGGTTGCAGTTCGGTGGGCTGGCGGGTCTCTTCCCGATAAGCTTGCCGTTTTTTCTGAAAGTATTCTTGCCGTTTTTCCGAGGATAGGTAGGCTTGGTAAAGGGTGGGACTCCACTCTTTGTCTGCTATGCGGGCAGGGGTGGGGTGGCGGGTTGGTGTCTCTTCTCTCGATTGGACAATATTCGTGTTTGGCGAGGGTGCGGTTTTCAGGATGGATAGTTTGAGCGACCAGATAAAGACGATAGCCAGGACAGCTGCGGCCGGAATGGCTATTTTCAGGCTTTCCATGCTTATGATGAGGTGGTTTCGGTGATGCCGGTTTTCGGGCAAGGCATTCTGTTTGGCGTTTGCCGTTTCCAGGGCTTCGATTTTAGCCATGACGGCTTTTTCGAATTCGGAATGGTCGTGCATGGGGGGATCTTGCGTAGAGGTAATGGATTGGGTGTCTTGCTGGTATCGGCGGAGAAATTCCTCCAAGGATTTATCTTTCATTGCTTGTTGGTTTTGCTGGTAGGTCCCGGGCAGAGGCACAGGGCAGCTTCCGGGTGCTTTTCTACGTTTATTTAAGGTGGCGCTGCCGGTATGTTTGGCTTTCAGGGCGTTTTCCCATACAGTTTTTCAAATTCTTGTCGGAGCTTCTGCTTGGCCCAATGCAGGTTGCTTTTTATCTGCGTAGGGCTGAGTCCGGTGGCGATAGAGGTCTCTTCGGTGGAGAGTCCTTCTATTTCTTTGAGTACGAAAACACTCTTTTGCTTGGGACTCAGTTTGCGGGTTATGGTTTCAAAGACCTGTTGCAGTTCTTGTGCCATGTATTGGTCTTCTCCCGATTCCGTGCGATTCCAGGATGAGGGAAGCCGTTTTCCCTGGATAAGAGGCGTGGTTTGGGACATGTTCTTGTTGGGGGAAGGAAAGATGGAGAGCCATTGCATTTTCTTCTTGCGGCGGAGGCGGTCGATGCAAAGGTTGCAGCATATCCGGTAAATCCAGGTGGACAGGCGGAAGCGGCTGTCGTAGCGGTCGGCTTCGAACCAAAGCTTGACAAAGACATCCTGTGCCACGTCTTCCGCCTCCTCGTGATTTCCTAATATGCGGAAAGCCGTCCGTATCATCCGCTGCCGGTATTCGGCTACTAATTTGGCAAAGGCTTGCTGCTCGTGGCGGCTTACGGCCTCCATCAAAGTTTTGTCCGGATGATTGCAGTTTTCGTGGCTTGTTTCCATCGTTATCGGTATAGGTATTCCTTCAAATTCGGTTTTCCTCTTTTTGACCCGGAGGTGTTTTACTGATGATACGAAAGAGAATGACAAAAGTAAAAAACAAGGTTGTTGGCATTACCGAACCTTTCGCTATCTTTGGCTGTCGCCGAAGATAGGATGCGTCTCGGCAGAGCCAAAGCAAGGTTAGCTGCGCCGAAGCCCCTACGCCTCGGCCATGCTCAAGGAGGGAAGTTCCTTGGCATGGCTCTCGGCTCAACCGGGGCTTTTGCCTCTGCCCTCGACTTTCGCTATCGTTGACTGTCGTCGAAGATAGGATGCGTCTCGGCAGAGCAAATCGAGCAAGCTCGTTTGCTCTGCCCCGACTTTCGCTATCTTTCCTCTAAGAAAGCGGCAAGACCTCCCACGCCATAAAGATAGGGGTGGTCTTGATTCTTTCTTATTCCACCGGCATATAAATCGTGATTTATATCTAAATTTGTATTGAGTAAAAATACGCAGTCCACTGAGTCAAATGTAATATCCTGTATAAGCAGATAGAATATCAGGTGCTTATAGGTGCTTATTGACGAGGCGAGGGGCTTTATTAATGATAAAATACATTGATTTTGGAGATAAAAGACAAGAGGGATGCGCTTTCCTGGCTGCTCAGCACCGGGGAGGAAGCGCGGAAGCTGCGTCAGGCGGCGCATGAAGTCAAGATGGCGCACGTGGGCAATAAGGTGTATCTGAGGGCCTTGATAGAGTATTCCAATGTCTGCCGCAAGAACTGCTATTATTGCGGGATCCGGAGCGGCAATGCGGCTGTGCACCGCTATACGGTGGGCAAGGACGAGGTGCTGCAGGCCGCCCGTTTCGCCCATCAGGCCGGTTTCGGTTCGTTGGTGCTTCAGTCCGGGGAACGCCAGGACGAGGCTTTCATCCGGGACATAGAGGAATTGGTCGATGCCATGATGCAGCAAAGCGGCGGGGAGCTGGGCATCACCCTCTCCTTGGGGGAACAGAAGCCGGAGACCTACGCCCGATGGAAAAAGGCCGGAGCGATTCGTTACCTGCTCCGCATCGAGACCTCTTCGCCCGAGCTCTACGCCCGTCTGCATCCCGCCGACCATTCGTTCCAGGCACGGCTCGACTGTCTGAAGAGCTTGCGCGATGCCGGCTATCAGGTGGGCAGCGGCATCATGATCGGATTGCCTTTCCAAAGCCCGGAGCAAGTGGTGGAGGACGTGTATTTCCTCAAGGAGATGGATGTGGACATGGTGGGCATGGGGCCGTATATCGAGCATCCGCAGACTCCGCTCTGGGAGTACCGGGACAGGATTCCGTCCAAGCAGGAACGCTACGACTGGAGTTTGAACGCCTGGGCCTTGCTCCGGCTGATAGCCCCTGATATCAATATCGCTTCCACGACGGCTATCGGCAGCCTCAGCCCCAAGGGGCGGGAAGAAGCCCTTTATACGGCGGCCAATGTCATCATGCCCAACCTGACCCCGTTTTCCTGCCGAAAGGAATACTTCCTGTACGAGCACAAGATTTGCATCGAGGAAAGCCATGAGGACAGTCGGGAGAACATCGAGCGCATTATCCGCGAGGCCGGTTGCGAGCCGGGTTATTTCGCTCAGGGCAATTCCCGGCATTTCTATGCCCGTTCCGAGGGCAAATAGTCAGAGGCGCAGACTGTTCCCCGAAGAGGATTGCTTGCCAATGGAGAAAAACCGCATTTCCTCTTTGTCTATGACCAGAAAAGAACCTTTGCAGGGCATCTTGATATGGAGAAAGTTTGGGGCTTCGTTTCGTCGGGCGTCTTTCATAGAAAAAATCCCGTGTTAGGTTCTGTCTATCACGGGATTTTTCATCGGAGCAAAGAATGTCTGCGGGTTTTAGGTCTGTTGCGCAGGATTCAGGTGTATTTCTATTCGGTTTTAAGCAGGCGGAGGCGGTCGGTGGGGATGCCATCCACGAGGAGGATGCCGATGTAGAGGCCTGGGGCGTGGCCGTCAAGGCTGATTTCCGCTTCGTCATTGCCGTTCCTGTCCAAGGCGAGCCTTTGGACGAGCCGCCCTTGCAAGTCGAGGATCTTCAGCTCGGCGGAGCGGCAGCTTTCCGGAAGCGAGTAGAGGATGCGGGTAACGGAGGAGAAGGGATTGGGAACGTTGGGGAACAACTTGCCCGCCTGTGCGGCGGATGCTGTTTCCGGAAAGGCTTCATTGCTTACTTGGCGCAGGTGGGTGTAAATGACGGGGTAAGTCCATAGGTCAATAGGAACATTGTAAAGAGCAGGGGCAACGTGTTGGGAAAGATAGACGGAGGAGTCTGCGGTTCGGCAGACAGATATCAGGCTTGTCCATAGGCTGTCGTTTTTTTCTTCGATGAAGAAATAGAAAAAGAGGTTGTATTCTGGCGGGGTGGAAGATGGAGCCCAAGATATCCAAGTTGAGCTTTGCTGATTATTCATGTCCATGAACGACCAGGAAGCTCCCATGGTGGAGGTGTCAGGATAGGCGTAGACCGTATAGGCATTAGGGTAGTTGGCTCCGTACCGGCGTTCGATGCTGTCGGAAATGATTCGGTTCGCTTCCTCGTAGGTCATTGTTTTAGGACATTCTGTTTCCCAGCAGTAATCGGATATTCTGTAAGACTGAAAATCCGGGGAGATATAGCCGCCGCTTGTGGCTTTTGAAAGGCCGGAGGTTTTGTCCACGGAGAAGTATATGGCTGGCCCTGCCATATTGATTCCCGGATTGGAACCAGTTAAGATATATAAGTATGAGTTGGTAACGAATTGAGCAGGATCATCGAATAAGTAGAGGGTGTCGGCATTTTGCGTATTGACCCATAGACGGAAAGGCTGCCACTCTTCCCATTGGGGAAGCCAGTTGGTCCTTAGGTAAGCTTTGGCAATCGAGTCGGCCTGAACCAAGCTGATTTGGGCTTGCGAAGAGGAAATGGTTAAGGGTGCAGTCAAGATTGCTGCGAGTAAAAGTTTTGATAGGGTTTTCATGGCTTGCTCCTTTTTTTAGGTTTTGAATGTGTGCCGGAACGGTCACAAGAAGAGAATGCTACCTTATTTCCAGTTCCGAACCAGGTTCCAAGCAGAAGCCTGACCCGAGTTCGGTGGAGCATTACATATTTTTCGGTTCGATAGCCGCATGGTTTTTCCCTTGTGGCGGCAGCTGTCAACAGTCCAAGTTGTTTTTGCCAAGATGCGCCAACTGGCGGTTGGCAGGTTCGACCATCGTTTCCATATAGGGTTGGTTTTGGTTGTCGTTTTTCTATTCTATTCTGTTCCGATAAAGCCTCTTTGGTTGTTGTCTTTCTTTGCCTTGATTTGTGGCCGTTGTTAATCGTAAATTGTAGTTGTGTCAAGGTCTACCGGCCACGACCTCAAAGTTACAAAAATTTCCTCGCGCATGATGTTTTTTAAGTGTCTTTTTTTTGATGGGTTATATGTGATTGATAGGGTTTGTTATATGTGTTTTGGCCTTATTTTGCTTTGAGCAGGCGGAGGCGGTCGGCGGGGATGCCGTCTCCTTAGGCATGATTCCGGATGCTGGAGTCGAGGTGCTTTTTGAAAAAAGGTTTTCCTGTTGGTGCATCTTGTTGGTTCAGATGTTGGCAGATGGCTGTTTCTGTGCAGATTCCGTCCGCATTGTTTTTTTTCTTATTTTCGCTGGTTAATCCTGCGTAAATGCGGGCTTGCGAGGCCGGGAGGAAATGCCTCCGGAGGCAGGTGGAACGTGCGGCTGGAGAAATTCCCCATGATGGGTTCGCAACCTATTTATCGCAAATAAAATCAAAGAATAACGATGTCCGAAGAACTGTCTTCCAAATACGAGCCTCATCAAATAGAGGACAAATGGTATGCCTACTGGCTCGACCATGATTTTTTCCATTCCGAACCTGACCAGCGCGAAGCTTACAGCATCGTGATCCCGCCTCCCAATGTGACGGGGATCCTGCATATGGGGCACATGTTGAACAATACTTTGCAGGATGTGCTGGTGCGCCGGGCCAGGATGCAAGGCAAGAACGCCTGCTGGGTGCCGGGCATGGAGCATGCTTCGATTGCCACTGAGGCCAAAGTGGTTTCGTTTTTGAAAGAGAAGGGCATTGACAAGAACACCTTGAGCCGGGAGCAGTTCCTGGAATACGCCTGGGAATGGAAAGACAAGTACGGCGGCATCATCTTGCAGCAGCTCCGTAAGTTAGGGGCAAGCTGCGATTGGGCCAGGACCCGTTTCACGATGGACGAGGTCTGCTCGGAATCGGTTTTGGATGTCTTTGTGGACTTGTACAAGCGCGGCCTGATTTACCGGGGGGTGCGGATGGTCAACTGGGATCCCAAGGCCAAGACGGCGCTTTCGGACGAGGAAGTGATCTATAAGGAAACCCAAGGGAAACTGTACTACTTGCGTTACAGGGTCAAGGAAGATCCGGAACGCTTCCTGATTGTGGCCACGACCCGGCCGGAGACCATCATGGGCGATACGGCGGTCTGCGTGAACCCGGATGACGAGCGTTACCACTGGCTGCGCGGCAAGCATGTGATTGTGCCTTTGGTGGATAGGGAAGTGCCGGTAATCGAGGACAGCTATGTGGACAAGGATTTCGGGACGGGATGCCTCAAGATTACGCCTGCCCACGATATCAACGACTACAATATCGGCATGAAATACAAGCTGGAGAGCTTGGATGTGTTCAACGACGACGGCACGCTCAACGAGCTGGGCGGCAAGTACGCCGGGATGGACCGTTTTGCGGTGCGCAAGCAGATCGTGCTGGACCTCAAACAGGCGAATTTGCTGGAAAAA
The DNA here is from genome assembly GCA_017694335.1 of Candidatus Pullibacteroides excrementavium. Taxonomy (GTDB): domain Bacteria; phylum Bacteroidota; class Bacteroidia; order Bacteroidales; family P3; genus Pullibacteroides; species Pullibacteroides excrementavium. The sequence continues at coordinate 3,223 of JADIMZ010000161.1, read as the reverse complement.
GAGGAGGATTACGTCAATAATGTGGGGTATTCGGAACGTACCGATGTGGCCATCGAGCCCAAGCTTTCGATGCAGTGGTTCCTGAAGATGGAAGAACTGGCCAAGCCGGCTTTGCGCGTGGTGATGGACGATGAGATCCAGTTCGTTCCGGCCAAGTTCAAGAACACCTACCGGCATTGGATGGAGAATGTCAAGGACTGGTGCATTTCCCGCCAGCTCTGGTGGGGGCATCGGATTCCGGCCTATTACCTGCCCAACCGGGAAGTGGAAGTGGCCAAGTCGGCGCAGGAGGCTCTGGAACAGGCCAAGGCCAAGTATCCGGAAGCCGCGGCTTGGACGGTGGCCGACTTCAAGCAGGACGAAGACGTTCTGGATACCTGGTTCTCGTCCTGGCTGTGGCCGATCGAGGTCTTCGATGGCATCCGCAAGCCGGACAATCCGGAAATCAGCTATTATTATCCTACGGCCGATTTGGTGACGGCTCCCGATATCATTTTCTTCTGGGTGGCGCGTATGATTATGGCCGGTTTGGATTACCGCAAGCAGATACCGTTCAAGCATGTGTATTTCACCGGTACGGTGCGCGACAAATTGGGTCGGAAGATGTCCAAATCGCTTGGCAATTCGCCCGACCCGATCATGCTGATGGATAAGTACGGCACGGACGGGGTGCGCGTGGGGATGCTGCTGACTTCCCCGGCGGGCAACGACCTGCCTTTCGATGAAAGCCTTTGCGAGCAAGGGCGTAACTTCTGCAACAAGATTTGGAATGCCTTGCGTTTGATCAAGGGTTGGAGCCGGGACGAAAAGCTGCCGCAGCCCGAATCGGCGCGTCTGGCCTGCGATTGGTTCGATGCCCGTCTGTGCCAAGCTTTGCAGGAGGCCGACGAGAATATGGAAAAGTACCGTATCAGCGAGGCTTTGATGCAGTTATATAAATTGGTATGGGATGATTTCTGCTCCTGGTACCTGGAAATGATCAAGCCGGCTTACGGCCAGCCGATAGACGGGATGACGCAGGATCGGGCGATCCGTTTCATGGAGGTCTTGATGCAGGCATTGCATCCGTTCATGCCTTTCATCACCGAGGAAATCTGGCATTCGCTGGCCGAACGCAAGGAGGGCGAAAGCGTCATGTTCCAGCCCCTGCCCAAGACGGGATTGTCGGAGGCGCAGCGGCTTGTCTTGGATGGCTTTGCCCAAGCCGAGCAGGTCATCATGGGTATCCGGGCTTTGCGCAACGAGAAGAACATACCCAACAAGACTCCCTTGCGGCTGTTGGCCAAGACGGCCGGGAAGAATGCTTTCGACAGCCTGATTGTCAAACTGGGCAATATCGAAAGTCTGGAATACATCGACCAGGCTGCCGAAGGGGCGCTTTCGTTCATGGCAGGCAAAGACGAGTATTTCGTGCCGATGGACGGCCATGTGGATGTGGAAGCCGAGAAGGCCCGTATCGACAAGGAACTGGCTTATCTGCGCGGCTTCCTGCAGTCGGTCTTGAAGAAGCTGGAAAACAAGCGCTTTGTGGAGTCGGCGCCGGTAAAGGTGGTGGAGGCCGAACGCAAGAAGCAGGCGGACGCGGAGGAGAAGATTGCGGCTTTGGAAGCGCAGTTGAAACAGCTGACCCGGTAGTCGTTCGGGGGAACGGGGGCTGGCACTGGAATCAGCCGGAACCGGAGGATGGGTTTTCGGAGTCCTCGGCTTGTGTTCGGAGCGGAAAGGAAAGTGTTCAGGAACGCGGTGAATTGTGGCGCGAGATAATTTTGGTGTGATTATTGATTGGTAATGAGAAAGATATTGCTTTGGTTGATTTGCGGCTTGCTGCTCTTTGCTGGAGGGGGGGGGGAACTTATGGGGCAGACAATCCGGGGCAAGCAGGGCAATACCGGGGGCATGCAGTCTTCCCAGTTGGTGGGCGGCAAGGTATTGGTGTTCACGAAAGGACCGGGCAAGCGTACCATCTATGCGATTGGTTCGGAAATGAAGGTGAAGATGATAAACGGCCTTAAAGTGGAGGGGCGTTTGCAGGCTGTCCGGGATACGGGATTCATTTTGGGTAACAAGATGATAACCTATGATTCGTTGGAGGCCTATTATGTGCCGATGCGGATTTGTTTGTTGGTAGGGACTGCTTTGTGCGTGGGAGGGGGCGGCTATATGTTGTTGGACGGCTTCAACGGTTTGACCAACCATAAGGATCCGCCTTTCCATGTGGAGGCTTTGGCTGTCGGGATTCCGATGCTGGCGGCCGGGGCGGCGATTTTGCCGTTCAAGCAGGTGAAGAGGAGGACTTCGGTGTGGCGTCCTCTCCCCATGGATTTATGGTAGTTGGCGGGTGATAACGGGGTGTCTGCTTCGTTGCGCGAGGGTTCGAAAATGCTCACGTACTGAAGTACGCTCCGCTTTTCTCACCCTCGCGACGCCTCGCATCCGCCCCGTTCTGACCCGCCAACGCCGGCGCCAGTGTCGGCTCTGCCGCATCGCTGAGTTGCAGCCAATGTGGGTCGGTTCGTTCTGACCCGCCAACGCCGACGCGCAGGGAGCTCTGCCGCATCGCTAAACTGGGTGTTGATGCGTTCTGACCCCCAACGCCAGTGCGGGGATTGCCGCATCGCTGGGCGGTGGTCGATGAGGACTTGCCAACCATCGATGGATTGCGGGTCGGAAGAGTTCGATGCAATTGCATGGATTCCGGCCGTAAGGACGGTTTCGCCATGGTCGGGAAGGAAAATAGATAAAAAGAAAGATAGAAATTGATTCCCTTGGGTATCGGCCGGATTGGACAGGTGCCGGCATGAGGGAAAACGGAAAAAGATATGAAGAAGATAGACAAATTCGTCCTGAAGTCTTTCATAGGACCTTTGGTGCTGACTTTTTTGATATCCACCTTCGTCCTGTTGCTCCAGTTCATATGGAGATATATGGATGATTTGGTAGGAAAGGGATTGCAATTGAGTGATATTGCGGAATTCCTCTGGTATGCGTGCTGGACCTTCGTGCCCATGTCGCTGCCGATGTCGGTCCTGTTGTCTTCCTTGATGGTGTTCGGCAGTCTTGGAGAACATTACGAATTGGTATCGATGAAAGCGGCAGGGATTCCTCTGCGGCGAGTCATGTTCTCGACCATCCTGGCCAGCGTGGTCATCAGCGGCGTGGCATTCTATTTTGCCAATAATGCCGTGCCGAAAGCCTACAAGCTGCACCGGCAGAAGTATCAGGA
>JADIMZ010000160.1 GCA_017694335.1 Candidatus Pullibacteroides excrementavium | reverse complement strand
TTTCGTCGGCAGCGTCAGATGTGTATAAGAGACAGACATAGGATCCACGACCGCCAAACTCGTTGCCATAGACGAAAAAGGGGAAGTGCTGCTTTCCCGCTACAAACGCCACAACGCCGACATCAAGAATACCTTGCTCTCGTTCTGGGAAGAATTGGAGAAACAATTCCCCGGCCAGGAATGCTGGCTCAAAATGACCGGTTCGGCCGGCATGGGCGTATGCGAACGCTACGGCTTCAATTTCATCCAGGAAGTCATCGCATTGAATTTCTACGCGAAAAACTACTGCAAAGATCTCAAGACCATTATCGACATTGGGGGCGAGGATGCCAAAATCATCTTCATCAACGAGAATGCCCTACCCGACATGCGCATGAGCGGCAACTGCGCCGGAGGAACAGGGGCTTTCATCGACCAGATGGCGGCCATTCTCGGCATGAGCATCGAGGAAATGGACCAAGCCGCTGCCAAGGCCCAGCATATCCACCCTATCGCCTCGCGCTGCGGGGTTTTTTCCAAAACCGATGTCCAGAACTTAGTGGCCAAGAACGTGAGCCGGGCCGATATCTGCGCTTCCATTTTCCATGCGATTGCCGTCCAAGTGGTGGCCTCGCTTTCGCGAGGGCATGAAATCAAGCCCAAAATCCTGTTCTGCGGAGGACCTTTGGCCTTTATCGCCTCGCTCCGGCAGGCTTTCAGAGACTACCTGAACCTCAAAGAAGAATATATTTTCCAAGCGGAGAACGCCAATATGCTGACCGCCACCGGCTGCGCCTTGTCGATAGACCCGCTCAAAAGCCGGGCTTACACCCCGCAGGAACTGACCGACTTGGTGCTGCATACGCCCGATTTGGAAAAAGCGGACGCCTTCGCCTTGCCCTCCCTGTTCAAGGACGAGATGGAATTGGCGGCATGGCGGCAAAGGAAAGCCCGAACCGGAGACCTGAGCGCCCCGCTCAAAGCCGGAGACCGTTTAGTATTGGGCATCGACTCCGGCAGCACGACGACCAAGGTGGTATTGGTGAACCAGGAAGGCCGAATCGTGTTCTCGGATTATTCCAAGAACATGGGCGACCCGATCGGCGCAGTGCAGAACGGACTGAAAAAGTTCGCCGAAGCCCAGAAAGCGGCCGGCCTGGACCTGCCGATTGTTTCGGGCTGCTCCACCGGCTACGGGGAAGAGCTGATCAAGGCAGCTTTCGGCCTGGACTTGTCGATGGTGGAAACGCTGGCGCATTACACGGCCGCCAAGAAGATATGCCCGGAAGTGGATTTCATCCTCGATATCGGAGGCCAGGACATGAAAGCCATGTTCATCGAGGACGGGGTCCTGAACCGGATCGAGCTGAACGAAGCCTGTTCGTCGGGCTGCGGCTCGTTCATCGAGACCTTTGCCAACTCTTTAGGCTTCACCGCTTCCGAGTTCGCCCAAAAAGCCGTCTTGGCCCAAGCGCCCTGCGACTTGGGAACCCGCTGCACAGTCTTCATGAATTCCAAAATCAAGCAGGCCTTGCGCGAAGGAGCGGACGTAGCGGACATCGCCGCCGGCTTAGCCTACTCGGTGGTCAAGAACTGCTTCTACAAGGTACTCAAAATCAGGGATGCCCAAATTGGCGAACATATCGTGGTGCAAGGGGGAACCATGCGCAACGACGCGGTGGTCAAGGCTTTGGAAAACATGGTGGGCCACGAGGTATTCCGCAACAGCCGCCCGGAGCTGATGGGGGCTTACGGCTGCGCCCTGCACACCTTGGAACACTTGAAAGACAATGATTTCGAAGCCCATCCTATCGACATCGAACGCAAAATCGAATACGAGCTTTCGCAGACGATTTGCAAAGGCTGCGAAAACAACTGCTTGATCGACATCTACAAGTTTGCCAACGGGAAACGTTACTTTGCCGGGAACAAATGCGAAAAGGTATTCAGTTTCAGGCCGCAGGAAGCCAAAGGCGACAACATCTACACCTACCGCCGCCAGCGGGTCTTCGAGCAAACAACGCTGGCGCAGCCCCTCTTGCGCTTGGGCGTGCCGAGGGTACTGAACCTCTATGCCGACTTCCCTTTCTGGTCGGCCCTGTTCGCGGAGTTCAACATCGAACTGGTCCTGAGCGATGTATCCACCTACCAGTCCTACGAGCAACACCTCCGGGAAGTGATGAGCGACAATATCTGCTTCCCGGCCAAATTGGTGCATTCGCATATCCATAACCTCTGCGGGAAAGAAATCGACCGGATCTTTTTCCCTTACGTGGTCTATGAGACCAAAAACGACGGTTCGGAGGCCAACTCCTACAACTGCCCTATCGTATCGAGCTACAACACCTTGATAAGGAACGGCTTCAACTATTCCGACATTCCTTTCGACAACCCGGTCTTCACCCTCAAGGATCGCAAGCTGACCGTCCGCAACTGCCAGAAATACATCGAAAGCCTGATGGGCTTCGCCCAAAAGAAAGGGCGGTGCAGCGGGGCGATGCCGGAAAAGAAGCAAGTGGAAAAGGCGGTGGAAAAGGCGTTCGCGGCCCTGAACCGTTTCCATGAGGACATGCTGGCCAAGAACCGGGAACTGTTCGAGAAAGCCCGGAAAGAAAAACGCATCGTGCTTCTATTGGCGGGCCGTCCCTACCATACCGACGCGCTGGTGCAACACAAGCTCAGCGAGATAGCTTCCGACTTGGGTGCCACGGTCATCAACGAGGAAATCGTGGACGAGAAAGAGGACTTGCAGATGCAGGACACCTACATCCTCTCCCAATGGAATTATATCAACAAGATCATCAAGGCGGCCAAATGGGTCGGGATGCAGGACGAGGACGTGCATTACGCGCAGATGACTTCCTTTGGCTGCGGGCCGGACGCTTTCCTCCTGGACGAAGTGGCCAACATGCTGCACCGCTACAAGAAGTCGGCCACGGTGGTCAAGATTGACGATATCAACAACGTGGGTTCGATGAAGCTCCGTATCCGAAGCCTGATCGAGAGCCTTCGCTACAAGCATGTGCTGAACCCGGAAACCGCGCCTTTTGTCTCGACCAAAGTCTTTGAGAAGGAGGACAAGCGGCGGAAAATCCTTGCGCCTTTCTTTACCGAATACATCTCGCCTTTCCTGCCGGAACTGTTCAAGATCAACGGCTACGAACTGGAAGTGCTGCCGCTCAGCGACAAGGATTCGGCCGAGATGGGGCTGAAATATGCCAACAACGAGGTCTGCTACCCGGCCACGCTGATTGTGGGCGATGTCATAAAAGCCTTGAAATCGGGCAAGTACAATCCGGAAGAATGCGCGGTAGGCATCACCCAGACAGGGGGGCAGTGCCGGGCTTCCAATTATTACCCGATTCTCAAGAAGGCCTTGGTCGATGCCGGCTTCGCGGGAGTGCCCGTCATTTCGGTAAGCTTCGGTTCGGGTTTGAACAACAACCAGCCGGGCTTCAAGATCAATTGGCTCAAGTCGCTGCCTATCGCCATGAGCGCGATTCTCTTCGGGGACAATCTCTCCAAGCTCTACCATGCCACGGTGGTCCGGGTGGAAACGGAACGCAGACCGGAAGTCAAGGCTTTGCGGGACTCTTTCTTGCAGGAGGCCAAGGCTTTGATTCTGAAGAGGGATTCCAAAGGGATGCTGAAACTGATGGAAAAGGCGGTGTCGGCTTTCAGCGCGATGCTGCCCAAGGAAAGGTTGGAACGGGACAAGGTGGGCATCGTGGGCGAAATCTACCTCAAATACCATCCTTTCGCCAACAAGTTCACCGTTGACTGGCTGATTGAACGGAATTTCGAGGTTCTGCCGCCTACCCTGCTCTCGTTCTTCATCCAGAGTTTTGTCAATACGCAGACCAAACGGGAAAACGAGACGGACAAGATTTCCGTCCCCAAGCCTTTACTGGATTTCGGCTATTCGTTGGTCAAAGGCCGGATCCGGGATTTCGACAAGGTGATGAGCCGCTTCCCGTATTTCCGTCCCACCGAGGATGTGTTCGAGCTGGCAGCGGACGTAAAGGAAATCCTGCCTTTGGTGGTGCAGTTCGGCGAAGGCTGGCTGCTGCCGGCCGAAATCGTGGCTTATGCCAAGCAGGGCGTGAA
>JADIMZ010000015.1 GCA_017694335.1 Candidatus Pullibacteroides excrementavium | reverse complement strand
TGTACGGGCGCGGCGTCGGCAGGATAGGCCTGATCTGTGCTGACGGTCTTAAGGGCCTGGAGGATGTCATCAGCGAGGTGTTTCCGGGCACGAAGCTGCAGAGGTGCACAACCCACCTGAAGCGCAATATATTGAGCGATGTGCGCAACGGCGACAAGGGTGAAGTGGCGGAAGACCTGCGGCAGGTGTTCCGTACCGGCGACAGGAACTACACCGTGGAGCAGGCATGGGGCGAGTGGCAGCGTTTCTGCTCCAAATGGGGCAGGCACTACAGGGGCATAAAGAGGCGCGGTGGGGATGCCTCCTACAAGGCATACTTCACTTACCTGAACTACGACCCCCGCATCCAGTCGATGATATACACCACCAACTGGATAGAGCGGCTGCAGAAGGAATTCCGGAGGGTAACGCGGATGCGCGGCGCGATGCCTAACGAGGAGTCCGTCATCCTGCTCATGGGAAAGACGGCCATGGACAAGAGGTCCTACCTGAGGCAGGTGCCCAGAATCGATCTTGACAAGGACCTGTTCCCGGACGAATAAAAAATGCTCCTTGGCCGGCATGCCGGCCAAGGAGGTACAGATAAATTGATATTTTTGCAAAACTAAAAGGTCTGAAGGCTTACTCTAGACACACTGTTTGAAACACTACCTAATTACAAGATTATGGAACAGTTTACTATAGATGAAAATGGACATTGTGTAATACCTGCTGGAACCATAGAAATAGGGGAAAGCGCATTTGCGGATCGCTACAGCCTTAAATCTGTTGAGATACCAAGCAGCGTGACCAGCATTGGGAATGATGCTTTTGCTTATTGCAGCTGCCTCCGGTCTATCGAGATTCCAAGTAGCGTGACTAGCATAGGGAATGAAGCTTTTGCTCATTGCAGCTGCCTCCGGTCTATCGAGATTCCGAATGGAGTAATCGAAATTGGGAAAGGGGCATTTGCTGGTTGCAGCGCCCTCCAGTCCATCGAAGTGTCCCAAGATAATAAGTGCTTCATGTCTCAGGGCAATTGTCTGTTGTCCAAAGATGGTACCATGCTGCTGTGGTGTAAAACGTCGGTTATCCCGGAAGGAGTGACCACAATAGGGGATTATGCCTTTTGGGGTTGCAAGAACCTCCGGTCCATCAAGATACCAAGCAGCGTGACCAGCATAGGGAATGAAGCTTTTGCTTGTAGCGGCCTCCGGTCCATCAAGATACCAGGCAGCGTGACCAGCATAGGGGATGGAGCATTTATTTGCAGCGCCCTCCAGTCCATCGAGATACCAAGCAGCATGACCCGTATAGGGAAAGGTGCATTTGGGAGTTGCTACAACCTTAAGTCCATCGAGTTACCAAGCAGCGTGACCCACATAGGGGATGAAGCATTTGCTTATTGCAAAGGACTCCAGTCCATCGAGTTACCAAGCAGCGTGACTATAATAGATAATTCTACCTTTTTTGGCTGCAGCGGTTTACAATCTGTTCGGATCCTGCATGGAGTAATCGAAATTGGAGAATGGGCATTTTTGGGTTGCGAGAGTCTTCAGTCCATCGAGATACCAAGCAGTGTGACAAGTATAGGGGACCGTGCATTCTTAAAATGCAAAAACCTATCCTCCCTGACTCTTCACTATAAGGAGCCGATTGATTTATCGCCGAAGTTAGTGGCCGAATTGCCAATATCAGACAAAATCACGCTTCATGTACCCGTCGGGACAGGCGATGCTTACCGCCATCACCTTGAATTCTCGAAGGTTAAAGAAGTGATTGACAATGTGCGTTGATTGTTCTGCGTTTGTCAGTTGATTTGATATTAACTTAAGTTCCGCAAGTGATTCAACCCATCGGGTGTCAGCCGCGAACCTGTCAAATCAGACCCCGTTTCACGGATCTGATTTGTTTGTCTTTCGATACCACTTGTTCGGTAAGGCTATGGCATCGCAGTTGATTGCCTCGGCAATGACGTTGACGACCTCCACAATCAGCAGCCAAATCCGTTCTGCCACGGAAAGTTCAACCGAGTCCTTTGTAATCTCGGCAAAGCATCCCCCAAAGAATGATGCCAACCTGCATTAAAGCCCCCGTCCGGACACCGAATCCAGCGCCCTCAAGCCAAGGGAATGACACCAAGCCTTATTAAAACCGCGTGAATACCTGAGGGAAGCCGCTCCCAAGGCTCGGTCTCGGCAAAACGGGGGAATCAAGGACAATATCGGAACAAGCTTTGCTTCTGCGCTCCGAAGCCAAAGTATCCTACACGGGCTTCCGCCTGGAAGCCAACTACATGGAAATCAATCTCCCCAAATCCGAAGTACTGGCCCAGCCCACCAAGGACAGCACGGGAATGGATTTGGGCGTTCCCCATTTCGAAGATGGTTCGAACGCTTTCGATGCCAAGGAAATCCTCTACAATTTCGACACGGAAAAGGGGATTATCAAGGATGTGATGACCCAGCAGGAGGACATCTACGTGCATGGGAATGTGGTCAAAAAATATGAAAACGATGTTTCTTTCATCAAGATATTCAACTACTTGAATCAATAGTTCGATTCCTATCGGTAATCCCGTTTCCGCTTGGAACGGTTTTTCCGGGCATAAACCCTTTTAAAGCAAGCTTTGGCATCCCCCGCATCAATATATCGTTCCCCATTCGGCCCTCTGGATCGCAACCGGCGGGGCGTCTGGTGCCGCCAAATGCTTTCCTCTAATTTGTCCAAAGCGATTTCATAGGGACCAGCTGGCTTGTGGCGCTTGAACCGTTTGAAACTTTTCTCGATTTCCGCCGGTGAAAATCCCCAATAGGTAAGTTCCCACAGGCAGTACATGGCAATCTCTTCATCAGACAAATGCACATCATCGTCAACAACGATTTCTCCAGCCAAATCTTCTTTCCAGTCGGTACCCCCGCTTGGAAGACTGGCACCTATCCATTTTTCCTCGCCTTCTATCTCGCCGCCATGCCAACTTACGTGTACCTTATTTTCCTCGTCCTCGATGGATTCCATAATCCCGGCAGGTTCCATGCGGCATGAAAGGTCATAAGCTTCCCGGAAAGCATAAATGCTGTCCAGATGTTCCGGTTCGAAGCGCTCCAAATGCGGGCGGATGCTGTCGAAACCGACTTTCAAAAACAATTCTTTCAAAGTCATAAATCAGATATTTTAAATTCCACCGACCCGGACAAATAATCTCAAGCGGGTTTCATGGATTTTCGTGCAAAGGAAATGAATACCTATGCCAAAAGAATGCATCACCTGCTTCCTTTACATATGCTTCAATCTGGCACTTCCAAACCCTATCTTTGCACTTGCCTATCAAAAAAAGACCATGATGAAGACCATGCAGGATCATGATGTGAAGATATTCACAAACAACATTGAAGCAACGGCTCTCGAACAGATAGAACGCCTGCTGAGCATTCCCGTATTCGGAAACTGCAAAATCCGCATCATGCCGGACGTGCATGCCGGAGCCGGATGCGTCATCGGCTTTACGGGCGATTTGGGAGACAAAGTGATTCCCAACATTGTCGGCGTGGACATAGGTTGCGGCATCCTGGTTCAAGCTTTCGCCAACACGGGAAAAATAGACTATCATGCTTTGAACGAGTTCATCTTACATCATATCCCCTCCGGACGAAACTACCGGGACAATAACTATGCACCGCTTCCGCAAAAGCACATGGATGCTTATCGGGAAAGCAAGGCTCTTATCAAGCAGCTGCGTTGTTACCGTGAGCTAAAGGAGACGAAGCGGCTCAACCTCTCCATCGGTTCGTTAGGAGGTGGAAACCACTTCATTGAACTGGACAAAGACGAAACCGGTCTGTACTACTTGGTGGTCCACACCGGGAGCCGCAACCTCGGGAAACAAGTGGCGCAGATTTACCAAAAATTAGCCGTGAAATGCCAGTCCGGATGGGGAGAACTGATGAAAGAGCAAGAGCGTCTGATAGCCGAATACAAGCAGGCAGGGCGAAAAAACGAGTTGCAGGGAGCTATCCGCGATTTGCATAATTCCATCAAGATGCGCAAGTCCGCGATACCGCCTGATTTGGCTTACCTGGAAGGCAATTTCCGCGAAGATTACCTGCACGACATGAGGCTTTGCCAGCAATGGGCCAAAATCAACCGCCGAATGATTTCGGAACTGCTCATGGATTACCTTATCACTCAAGGAGCCACCGCATTAAAAGATGCCGGACTGGGATTTGAGAGTGTCCACAACTATATCAGCGATGACAACATCATCCGCAAAGGTGCCATTTCTGCCAATGCGGGGGAAAAGTGCATCATCCCGTTGAACATGCGTGACGGTTCCCTGATTTGTATCGGCAAAGGCAATGAAGACTGGAACCGCTCAGCACCGCATGGAGCCGGGCGCATCATGAGCCGGAGTCAGGCTTTCCAACAAATCAACATGGAGGATTACCGCCAGTCTATGGAGGGGATTTACAGCGAAAGTCTCTCGGAACAAACAAAGGATGAATCGCCGATGGTGTATAAACCGAAAGAGGAAATCCTCCGCAATATAGAAGAAACCGTGACGGTGGTGAATATCATCAAACCGGTATACAATTTCAAGGCAGCGGAATGATTTCCCGAAAAGTTCACCTGAAATCCCATTAAAAACACACTCACAATGATATACATTACCAAATTCATACTACCATCGCGGGAAACGGAAGAGAACTACCGGAAGATGTTCTGCTATAGTGCGGGAGCCACCTACTACAGCACAGCCTACCCGTTCTGCATCTTTCCCGAAAAAGGCTTGGGGCTGATAGAGTTCGAACCCGTCACCATATTCCACGGCGGCAACGGAAGCGGCAAATCGACCCTGCTGAATGTCATTTCCCAAAGGCTCAAGGCGCAGCGGGAAGCCCCCTACAATACGAGCGTCCACATGGATGCCTATGTGAAGCTATGCTCTTTCAAAACAGACCTGAGATGGTGCGGCGAAGAGTTCAGCCTGACGGGGATGCGCTCGTCAAAATACGACATAGGGAACATAACCCGTGTCATCACCAGCGATGACATCTTCAAATCCCTGCTGGCCGACAGAATCAAGCGGGAGCAGATTCTTTTCAAAGCAGACATGCTAATCCAACGCAAGAGAAAGATTTTCGAGGAAAAAGACACGGAAGGGAACCTGCAAAGGCCAAGATACCTGAATTTTGAGACCGGCGAGAATGTCGACAAGTTCAGCGATTTCGTAGAGGCAAGCAAATACTCATACTCCCAATACCTCAAGAAAAAACTGGGAAAAGAGGAACGCGGATTTTCCAACGGAGAGACCAGTTTCCTTCAAATTTCGTGCTTGATGGAAAACGAGGGAGTCTACATCCTTGACGAACCGGAAAACAGCCTCTCACCGGAAATGCAATACAACCTTGCACAGCTGATTGCATACATGGCACGCTACAACAACTGCCAGATTATCATGGCGACCCATTCCCCGTTCCTCCTGGGCATAGCCCATGCAAAAATCTACAATCTCGACGAGCAGCCGGTAAAAACAAGCCGATTCGAAGAATTGGAATCCGTCAGATTTTACCATGATTTCTTGTCCGAACGCCTGAACGGGAAAAATGCACCGGACGGCAGCCGGAGTTTGTGACCCTAACGCAACGGTAACCGGGTTTCCTTTTCCAATGCCCCATGCCCGCTATCTCACGCTTGCAGGCAGGGGCAGGGCCGCAGCCCTCCAATAAGCCCCCGCCCTCCTAAAGAGGGATATTGGCCATTCAGTCCTGTTCCCGGTAGCCTGCATGGAAATGGCAGACCTCGGCATAGAAGCAAAATCTCTCTTTTTCGAGGATTCGTTTAACAATTTTCTACGCTTTTTCGAGGATATCAAAGTACAGTCCACTTTTTTTATCGATGGGCATGACCGGGAATCTCGTTGATTGGTTCAGCAGCAAGAAGACTTCAAGATGGTGGCTCTGACGCTCCTCGGTCTTCAGGCCGAACAGGATATCGTCATATCCCAAATGCAAACGGACTGCTTCTTTGAATTTTTCCAGTTCCGCTTCGTCCAAGGGACTGCAAGCGGGAACACAAACCAGGACAATGGCATTATTGCATAATTCCAATATTTCAGGTATTTCCTGATATCGGGTCATGGATTCAAGAATATAATCCAAACGCCCCTCCGCATTGTTTGTAACCGAAATATAATCAAAGTGCCTCAAATATTCCACATCCCACAGGAAATCCACATCGCTCCTCTTGAAGATGCTCCCTTCCGAGGCAAGGAACGCCACCGCGTTTTCGCAATCAATCATACCCCACAAATCCCGCCTCCGTTTGTCTTGGCGGTAATCCCGTTTCCGCTTGGATCGGTTCTTCCGTGCCAAATTTCTTTTGACCATGAACCTACACCCCTCATCTGTAGTGTATCGTTCCCCGTTTTCGCCCCTACAGCGAAACTGCCGGGGAATTTGATGCCGCCAAATACTTTCCTCCAATTTGTCCAAAGCGGTCTCATACGGGCCGGCCGGTTTGCATCGCTTGAACCTCTCGAAGCTTTTCTCGAATTCCTCAGGTAAAAACACGTTTCCGGAAAGTTCCCACAGAAAACATATGGCAAGTTCCTCGTCGGAAAAGCATGCATCATCGGTTACAACGATTTCCTTGGCCAAATTTTTCCCCCAACACCATGCACTTCCATGGAGATTGACATCTATCGATTCTACTCTTTCCATCTCGCCGCCATGGTTGCGTAGGAAAATCTCCTTCCTGCTTACGTGAATTTCCTTTTCCTCTCCCTCGACAGGTTCCATGCGGCATAAAATATCATAAGCCTCCCGGAAACCATAGTTGACATCATCACATTCTTCCAAATCCGGGTAGATATTGTCGAAATCGACTTTCAAAAACAATTCTTTCAAAGTCATGAACCAAATATTTTAAGGGTATTTTCCAATTCCAACGACCCGGACAAACAACTTCAACCGGGTTCCATGGATTTTCGTGCAAAGGAAATGAACACCTATGCCAGAAGACAGTATTACCGAAAATTTTCAAATCTTGTGTTCCTATCCGGTATACAAGGAATCCCCAAGTTCCCCAAAGCGTCCTTGCCAACTATCTGTTGCAAGAGCCGTATATCTTCGACTTGGCAGGAGCCAAAGAACGTGCGGAAAAAAGGGACATAGAAGAACAACCGTAAAGCACGACACCCGTTACCTGTTGAAATTGGGAAATCTGAATACTAAGGATAGAAGAACCGGCAATGCTCTTTGGTTATGAAAAAAAAAACGGAAACAAACCGAACGGATACATCATCGGACTCACGATGCATAGCTATGCCACATTTTTTCATAGGAAACTCCTACCTTTGCCGCAGAAAACCGGTAAAACAACTAACATGGCAGAAAATCTTTTAGGAAAATACGTGTGGCTGATGGATGTCCTGCTCCGATACAAGCGCCTGACATTCCAGGAAATCAACAACCTTTGGCAAAGAAGCGAATTAGGCTCCGGCGACGAACTGCCCTTGAGGACCTTCCACAACCACAGGAAAGCCATCAAGGACATCTTCGACGTCTACATCGAGTGCAACCGGAACGATGGCTACCACTATTACATCACGAGCCGGAACGCATCAAGAACAACAATCTGCGCAACTGGCTGGTAAGTTCATACGCCACCTTGAACCAAATCCAGGCGGACAACAAATTGGAAAACCGGATCCTGTTCGAGAACATTCCTTCTGGACAAACCTGGCTGACCACCCTCGCCGAAGCCATGCGCCACAACAAAGTCCTCAATATCACGCACCAAGGATTCGGAAAACCCGAAGCACACACCTTCGAAATCGAACCCTACGCCCTGAAAGTCGTCAAACGCCGCTGGTACATCGTAGCCCGGAACCCTTATTATTCCGAGAAAAACAAAGAAAAGAAAATCAAACCCGGTGACGTGTACCTCGTTTACGCGCTCGACCGGATTTCAGACATCCAAGACACAGGCAAAACCTTCAAGATGAAGAAAGACTTCGACATAGACCAGTTTTTTGAAGGCTGTTGCGGTGTCATCACCTCGGATGAACCGGTCCAACGAATCGTGATTGCGGCCTATGAAGGCTTCGCCGACTACCTGCGAACCCTGCCCCTGCACGAATCCCAACAGGAAATAGGCGGGGATGAGAACGCAAGGCTCTTCGAGTACTATCTGAAACCCACCTTGGACTTCTACCTGTCCGTGCTTGCCCACGGAGACCAGATAGAAGTGCTGGAACCCGAACCGGTACGCAAGAAATGCGCCGCCAAATCCATCAGCTCTTGTCTCTCTATTCGCAAGAGGCCGGAAATCCAGACAAAGGACAAGACCGCCCGCTCACCTGCGCGGCATCCAACCTGCCGCCCCATTACCCCGGAACAAACAGCCGATGAAAAACTTTCCGCATACGTGAAAACGAAGCATCCGCAGCACCATTGCCGCTGGAAGCAGGCGGCACAACCTGCCGATGAAAACTCCAGCGAACTCTGATCCGCATTATCCCAAATCGGCCATCAAGACTTTGGGTAGATTTTCCGCTTGTGTCATGAAGGATGCTTCTGGCCTGGCCGAAAGCATAGCAGGCCATGTCGAGGCGTAGCAGGAACAGGATACGGACAGAAGCGGGCAAGATGCCCGTAAGCCTCGTTTCCCCAATCGGAAACAGCCCCGGCGTGCCTAACGACTGATTCGGGATTATGGCCAGCCGGCCACGATACCAGCGAAAAAAAAGCCCGCGCCCTCACGTACGCAAGCACGTTTCGGCGCGGGCAATGGAAGCATAACGAAGCAGATATACCTCCAAGAATGAATTTTAAGCTTTGTAGAAAGGCATCTTAACTACCACCGCCTTCAACTTCCTCCCCCGGATATCAATGTAAATCTCGTTTCCGGCCTTGCTGAACTCGGTCTTCACATAACCGGTACCGATAGCCTTGCCAAGCGAAGGAGACTGGGATCCGGAGCAAACATGTCCAATCACGTTGCCTTCGGCATCGCAGATAGGATATTCGGCACGGGCGATACCGCGGTCCACCATTTCGAAGCCCACCAATTTGCGTTTTACGCCTTCGGCTTTGAGCTTTTCCATCTTGTCGCGGTCGATGAAGTCGTTGCCCGGAACAAACTTGGTAATCCAACCCAGACCGGCTTCGATAGGCGAAGTTTCATCGGTGATTTCGTGGCCGTAGAGGCAGAAGCCCATTTCCAGACGAAGTGTGTCGCGGCAACCCAGACCGCAAGGCATGATACCGAATTCCTTGCCGGCTTCGAACACGGCATCCCAAATCTTGAGACCGTCTTCATTGGCGAAATAAATCTCGCAGCCGCCTGCTCCGGTATAACCGGTCGTACTCAGAATAACATCCTTCACACCGGCCAAGTTCACTTTCTTGAAGGTGTAGTAAACCATGTCTTCAATCGGGGTATCGGTCAGCTTCTGCATCACCTTCAAAGCCAAAGGGCCTTGAACCGCCAGCTGGGAAATTTCATCGGAAGCATTGTAGAGTTCCTTGCCTACTTCCATGCCCATTTCTTCGGCATGCTGGGCGAACCACTTCCAGTCCTTTTCGATATTGGCCGCATTAGGCACTACCATATAAGTTTCGGCATCGATACGGTAAACCAGCATATCGTCCACGATACCGCCTCGGCCGTTGGGAACCGTAGTGTACTGAACCTTTCCATCGGTCAAAGCCGCCACATCGTTGGTGGTCAGACGCTGCAAAAGAGCAAAAGCCTTTGGACCTTTGATCCAGAACTCGCCCATGTGGGAAACATCGAAAACGCCCACTTTCTGGCGAACGTTATTGTGTTCAGCGATAATACCTTCATACTGCACAGGCATATTGTAACCTGCAAAAGGCTCCATCTTGGCACCCAGTTTGATATGGGTGTCCGTAAAAACTGTTGTTTTCATCGTATCTGTGAATATTTAGTTTTCGGTTTATCGAAACTATTTGGACGGTTGTGCATTGCGATCCTTCGGCATTTGAATCTGACCGCTTATCAAAGCCCCTTGCTCCACATAGAGACGCTGTGTATTGAATACCCCTTCTATAACAGCCGTGCTCTTCAAGGAAAGCAGGCTGGAAACCGTCATTTTCTCAACCTTCACATGCCCCTCCAGTTCGGCCGACGAACACTGGATAGTCCCTTGCACCAGACTTTCCTTCCCTACCACCAACTTGCCAGCCACCGTCATCGAACCTTCAAATTGACCGTCTATGCGAAGATTCCCTTTGGTTTCCAATGTGCCTTTCACCAAGGTCCCGGCACCCAGGACATTATAGGATTGCAATGAATCGTTTTCAGGTTGTTTTGCCATCTTTCTTATTTTTTTCGTCCGAACGGCATAGTGCCAGAAACATATGAGCACTTATCCAAATCCGGGTTGTAAAATTACACATTCTATCGCAACTGCGATGCTATATCCATGCACTGCTGCGCCGCCTGCACCTGGCCAGCCGCCTGGTATATCTGCGCCATCAACTGGAATGCCTGCGGGATAGGCCGGATATTCACCAAAGCCTGCAACTCGTTCAAGGCCATTTGTAGATTATGCTGCTGCAAATAGCAATTGGCCGCGATCCAATAGCCGTTGATATCATCCGGCATATATTTCTTCATCTGCGTAGTCACTCCTAAAGCCCCCGATACGTCGCCCTTCATCATATAGGCATTGGCCAGCAAGGACAAAGCCGTAGCATTCGAAGGCACGTTATCGACCCATCGCGCAGCATAGAATACAGCCGAATCGGGCTTGCGCTCATCCAGGTAAATATTGGCCATGTTCTCCAATACCTGTTCGTTATCCGGATTATAGGCATAGGCCTTTCGGTAGAACATCTTGGCGCTGTCTATCTTGCCCGCTTTCATCGCCTGGTATCCATAAAGATCCGATTTGTCCTCCCTTTTGAGGACGATACAGATGGGCACGCCGTCCACATCCACGGTATGAACCGTGTTCTTGGGCGGAAACACCTCCTTGTTCTTAATCCATTCGGGATTCATCCCCGTGATAGTGAACACCGCATAATCCCAATCGTTGTTACCCATCTGGTAGATACGGGAGAAAACGCAACGGAAATGCGTTGTATCATCCTGTTTGACGTAATAGGCCACCGAAGAAGGATGCCAAGTCGCAATTTTTATCTTCTCGCCCGGCGCAAGCCCCGAAGTATCCGCATGGGCCATCACCCATTCCGTCCCTTCCCGAGTGGAGTGATAATAGTAATCCATCTCGTAACGGCCATACGCATTCTCGATGCCTCCGCTCAATTCATTGAAATAAACATATTCATAGGGATGGTTGGCAAAAACATGACGAATCGGCCCCAGCAACAGCACGATAGGAAGTCCCACGCCCAGCCCCCAACGCAAAACCGGCTTCCGGAATCTCTCATACAAGGAATAAAAGCCAAGACCGGCCAAAGCGACCAAAGTCGGATAACAGAACATGGAATGCCTCCACCCGCCATACACGTTAGCCTTGGTTATCACAATCCACACTACCGGGAACACGAAACAGAACAACAGGAACAGAGTCCAGAACCAACGCTCCTTTGTCCAGCCTGTCACCAAATCGACCAAAGCCCCGACCATCACCGCCACCGGAATCGTCATGAAAATGAACTTGGGCGTATAATACCAAGGCAACACGCTGCTCATCTGCATGCTTCCTTCAAACAACTGGCGGATACTGATAGCAAAGGCATTCATCGATGTCAACGACCCGAAAACATGCTCTATCGGAGCTTTCATGGCATACGGCCAAAGCAGCACGCAAAGCACGTAACCGCCCAAAGAGGTTAAAAACCCGTACTTGACCAAACGCCAGAACTCTTTGCCCGCAGTGCCTTTAGCAAAGGCTTTCTGCCGGGAAAGCTGCCAGAAACGAAGCAATCCGAACAATCCCAGATAAGGAATCAAGATCAGGCCTCCGACCCGGACAGCCATTGCCAAACCGATACTGATGGCCAGCATAATCATTGTAGAAACCTTGACTTTGGGAAAATCCTGCAAGAATACGGTAATATAAAACAGCCCCATCGCCATGAAGGTAACCAAATTGACATCCTTCAAATCATTGAAGGAATGACCGAGGAAACGGGGGGAAAACACAAAAAGAATAAAGGTCAATATGGCCGGAAGATATTTTTTACCAGCTATCCTATACGCTATCAAAGATGTAAACAGAATCGCCAGCCAGCCGCAAATCGTATTGACCGTATGCCTCGCCTGCATGACATCATCTATCCCGAACCACTGGCTCAACGCATATGCAAAATTATCGACTACTTGGCCGTAAAGAGGCAAATTGTACTGGGAAGTGACAACAGCCGCCGTGGAATCTTTCCCGAACGTGGCGTAATAATCGTAGACATGGGCCGCTTGCGTGTTATGTATTTCTTCATCCCCCGACATGCCGGCATCGAAACTACCGCAAATCATCAGAACCAAAGCCAGCAGGGCAAGAAGATAAAAAACAAGACGGGTCTTGTCCCTTCTGAAACCATCTATCCATTGTGTCAATCTGGCGTTCATAACTTTATTCCTTTTTATCAACATTAGCATCCCTACCCTTCAGGCAGACGGTCGGCATTCATTCCTTGCCGGATTTGCTACGGCGAATGCGTTCAAACACAAACAGCTTATTCAACACAAACCCCAGCAACCCCACCGGCACGCACATGACAGCAGAGGCCACATAGTCGTTAGCGCCACATTGCTGCTTCAGCAATGTCATGCCACCGATATTGCAAAAATACATAATTACATAAACCATGACAAATCTCGGCAACAGATTCAATTTCTTGTTTTTGAAAACCAAAGCACCATACGTCCTGAAATTGAAAAGTATGCCGATAATCTGTCCTACCAAGGCCGCCACCGTATAATGCAATCCGATAAAAATCAAGAAAGCAAACAAGGCATAGCCGAAAGCCGTATTCAAACCCGCCACCATAAAGAATCGGATCATCTTGATGTCAAGAACCTTGAGCACAAAAAGGCCCAGAGAGCTTCTTTCCATCCAAGACTTGATTCTGGATGGTTTCCCCGATGTATCTTTAACTGTCTGATTGGTTTCCGTCATCAATATTCATTGCTTGAACCGATATGGACAAAGCCGTCGGGCATCGGGATTTCCACATGCACCCGCCTTTGCTGTACCGGATGAGGAAAACTGATAGAATAAGCCAAAAGCCGTATGGTACGCTTCACTTTATCATCGCTGCCATACTTGCGGTCTCCTACAATCGGGCACCCCATATCCGACAAATGGACACGTATCTGATTCTTGCGCCCGGTTTCCAATTTGATTTGCAACAAAGAGAACAAAACCGACGGAGAGTCCTGGCCCGATAGCACTTTCCCTTCAGCGACATCCTTTCCGGAATCCACGTTTCTCCTCTCTCCGCCTTTCCGGGAGGCCGCATCCACCCTTTCCCCATTCCATGAAAACGACTCCAGATATCTATAATGAGTAATGGCCCATTTGGCTCCGGGAACCTCGTTCCGGACCGAGTAAACCACTTGACGGGCGTTTTCCTTGAGCCAGGATTGCACGGTGCCCGACCTGGCCGGAGGCATGCCGTGAACCAATGCATAATAATACTTGTCCACCTCCGTCCAATGGTCTTGCAAGAAAAACTTAGCCTCCTCGCTCTTGGCAAACAGCAAGATCCCGCTCACTTCGCGATCCAGACGATGCACGGTATAAGCCCGTTGCATCCCCCTCGTGCTTTTTTGCAAATAGGAATTGACCATTCCGAACATGGAGCGAATCTTTTCGGTAGTCCTGCCCGAAGAAAGAATGCCTGCCGGCTTGTAAACCGCCAGGATGCTATCGTCTTCGAACAGGATCTTGAACGGAGGACGATCCCTCTTTGCTTCCCGCTCCTGGTATTTCTTGACTTCCACATGCCAGCCCGCTTTTACCAGATACTCGGCTTGCCTTACTATGCCGCCTGGCATCGTCACGCATTCCGGAACACGGATGCACCCGTAACGAATCATCTTTTTCAGATGAGTCCTGGATGCCTCCGGAAAAGCCGAATGGAGAACCTCTATCAGGGTAGCTTGCCTCTTCACATCAATCCTCATGGCCGGCTTATAATTTTATTTCTTCTTCATTCTGATCCAAGAACTTATACTCAAGAATACCGAAAGCGGAACTTTCCCTCAAGCCAATCCACCGATGATATTTCGACCACCATTTACGCTGATAGGCCCGAAAGTGGCGAACCATATAAGCATAGACATAAGGGCTCAACACTATGCTGAAATGCTTTGCATTGATATCCTTGATCAAATATTCCACATCCCGGTCTATATCGTCCACAATGCAAATGCTGGGACGAATCTGCCCTGTCCCGCCGCAAGCCGGGCAAGTCTCCAGCACATCCACCTGGGTCTGCGGACGGACCCGTTGCCGGGTAATCTGAATCAAACCGAATTTGGTGGGCGGCAGTACCGTATGCTTCGAGGGGTCGTTGGCCATGAACTTCACCATCGCATCGTACAAAGTCTTTCGATTCTGAGCTTCCCGCTGATCGATGAAGTCCACAATAACGATCCCTCCCATATCCCTAAGCCGGACCTGGCGAGCCACTTCCGCAGCAGCTTCCAAGTTCACTTCCAAAGCATTATCTTCCTGACTCTGCTCCGCATTGACCCGATGCCCGCTATTGACATCGATAACATGCATGGCCTCGGTATGCTCGACTACCAAATAAGCCCCCCCTCTTTTGATATTGACCACCTTGCCAAAAGAGGCCTTGACCTGTTTGGTAACCCCGTAATGATCAAATATCGGTTCCCTGTCCTTATAGTACTTGACAATGTTCTTCTTATCGGGAGCTATCGTTTCCACATAAGCCCTAATCTCCTCGTATATCTCCTCGCTATTGGTAACAATCTGATCAAAATCGTTCGAAAGGAAATCCCGCAACAGGCTCACCGTCTTGTCCATCTCGCTGCAAACCTTGACCGGGGGCGTTATGTTATGCAGATGGCTCTTAATCTGATCCCATTTGCGGAACAAGGAATCCAAATCCGAATGCAGCTCGGCCGCCGTCTTGCCTTCGGCCACCGTACGTATGATGACCCCGAAATTCTTCGGCCGCACACTTTGGACCAAATTCTTCAAACGCTGGCGTTCATCCGGGTTCTTGATTTTTGATGAAATCGAAATCCTATTGGAAAAAGGAATCAGCACCACGTAACGGCCGGCAAACGAAATCTCCGAACTGAGACGAGGCCCTTTGGTGGAAATCGGCTCCTTGGTCACTTGCACCAAAACGAACTGATTCTGTTTCAAGACAGACGAAATCTTAGCCGTCTTGGACAGTTCCTCCTTGAGTTTGTATTCTGATATATCGAGTTGCGCCTGATCTCCATGCAGGGCACAATTGGTAAACTTATGCAACGCCTGGACTTGAGGACCCAAATCCAGGAAATGTAAAAAACCTTCCTTATCAGCCCCAACATCGACAAATGCGGCATTGAGTCCTGGCATGACTTTCCTGACCCGTCCTAAAAAAATGTCACCTACCGAATGCTGGGTATTATTCTTTTCTCTGTGAAGTTCGACCAGTACCTTGTCCTCAAGCAACGCGATCACCGTTTCCTGAGGCGTCGAATTCACAATCAACTCTTTATTCACTCGTGAAATATAAAACTTTAGATTACGTTCCTATTCTTCCTATAAATAAACACAGGGTTCGCCCGGACCCCGCCTGCCCATAAACGGAAAGCAAGCATCCGCGACAAACCCAGCGAACAGGAACTTCCATTCCGAACCGAAGCGCACCCGCCGTTTCTCAGACCCAAACGCGCAGGCACTCCCCAGACTGAAATTATTTTACTTCTTTCCTAACAGCTTCTACAAACGGTTTTGCCGGCTTGAAAGCAGGGATATTATGAGCCGGAACAATCATTGTCTTGTTCTGGGTGATATTACGCGCCGTTTTCTGAGCACGCTTCTTGATGATAAAGCTTCCAAAACCACGCAAATACACATTATTCCCCTTCACCATGTTTTCCTTTATGACCTCCATCATGGTTTCAACCGTAGCCAAAACGGTGACCTTCTCAATTCCAGTCTTATTGGCAATTTCTGCCACAATTTCTGCCTTTGTCATGTCGTATATGTTTTAAAGTTCAAAAATACAAGTGCAAACGGCTGCAAAGATAATATTTTCTCCCATATCCGGAAAAGGAGATTTCATGTAACTTTGCCTGCCGCACCCGAGGGTGCAAGACTTCGGAGCATACAGCCGGAGGAGAACAAAACATCTGACCCAAAACACTTTGACGGTGGACTTTTGCACGCAGCTGACCGATTGGTATTCCATGCACAAAAGGGATCTCCCTTGGCGGAAGACCCGGGACCCTTATCGAATCTGGATCTCGGAGACCATCCTCCAGCAAACGAGGGTAGCCCAAGGGCTTCCCTATTACGAACGGTTCCTGGAACGATTCCCCTCCGTCCGCGAACTGGCCTTAGCCGAGGAAAGCGAAGTGCTGAAACTATGGCAAGGCTTAGGCTATTACTCACGGGCACGAAACCTGCACAAAGCCGCCATCATTATCCATGAAAAATACCACGACCGATTTCCCGCCGACTACAGCCTGATCCGGGACTTGCCAGGCATCGGAGACTATACGGCAGCCGCCATCGCCTCTTTTGCCTACAACCTTTGCCACCCGGTAATGGACGGCAACGTTATCCGGGTCATGTGCCGCCTGCACGGCATCTTCGAACTGGCATCGAGCCAATCCTGCCGAAAAAGAATCATGGAGTTGCTGCAAAAGCACATCGACCCGGAACATGCCAGCGAGTTCAACCAAGCCATCATGGAATTCGGAGCCCTGGCCTGCACCCCCACGACTCCGGTTTGCCAACGGACCGGACCGGACAAACAAGGCAGCCCCCGGATCCCCCAACAA
>JADIMZ010000159.1 GCA_017694335.1 Candidatus Pullibacteroides excrementavium | reverse complement strand
GGGTATTATATATTGGTATCGGTTGGATTGCAGGCAGCTTTCCAAGCGTCCGGCCTGGGTCTCCAGCGCGGGCAGGGCCGCAGCTTTGGCGGTCAGCCGCAATTTGACATAACCCGGAGAGGGAAGGTAGGCCAGCCCCATCTTTTCCGGCAATTGGTTCTCGAAAGCTTCCAATTTCTCGGCCAAGGCCGATTCGGCCACATTGTAGACGATGAACATCCGGTAGTCCATCGCGATTTGGGGAAAACGCCGGTGCAGGCGCGGCATCACTTCTTCTTCCATCAGGCATTCCATCTCGAAAGGCACGCCCGGCAGCGAAACGGCCTGTTTGCCGTTTCGGCTGAACCACATCCCTGCAGCTGTCCCTTTGCGGTTGGGCAGTATCTCGGCCTTGCGCGGCAAAAGCGCTTGGTCTCGGTTGAGCCGGTTCATCGGGGCTTGGCGGTTGGCCAAGAGGCTTTCAATATGCCGGAAGGTTTGGTCGTCAAAAACCAGTTCGTCGTCGAAATAATCGCAGAGGATTTTTTTGGTGATGTCGTCTTTGGTGGGGCCGAGACCTCCGGTGATGAAGAGGAGGTCGGCCTCGGCCAAGAGTCCGTCCAGAGCCTGGCGGATGGCATCGCTCTGGTCGGGGACGCTCTGCATGCGGCAGGTCTCTATTCCTGATTCGCTCAGGTGGCGGGCTATGTAAACGCTGTTTGTATCTGTGATTTGCCCCATCAGGATTTCATCCCCGATGGTCAGTATGGCAGCTTTCATGATGAATGTAAGTATGATGCGGTGGTCGACCCCGCTTAGGCTGTGCAGGCTTGCAGCCGGGAATCCGGAATTCATGGTTCCCTGTTGCTGTCTGCGATTGCAAAGATAGCGAAAGGTGAGAGCAATGCCAACGAACTTGTTTGATTGGCATTGCCGAACCGCATCCTATCTTCGGCGAAGCCAACGATAGCGAAAGGTGAGAGCAATGCCGACAAGTTATGGTCTGGATTCATATCCTGAATAACTTGGCAGTACCAGAAAAAAACATATCTTTGCCTTGTGCTTGCTTATGCGGCAAGATTTCTTGGATTAAATACGATCTCAAAATAAAACCAAAAACCTATCGAAACACAAACGCTTCACAAACCAAAGCCATGAAACAGACAACAAGACTCTGCGTACGGGCAAGCCTTGTCGGCTTCGCCATCATGAACGTATCCTATGCCCAAATAGACGTGCAATCGGACGGTGCTTTCACCATCTTTTTTCAAGTCGCCGGTTTTTCTTCGACCGAAGCTTTCGGACAAGAAGCGGGCGAAACTCCGATAAGACGAAAGATAGGTTTCAGCAGTCCGGATACGGTTTGCATTTTGCATTTCCGTAATCATTGATTGGAAAAAGTGTTCCACACTCTCATCTTTCATCCGGGGTCTCGGAATTGCAGTGTAAGTACTTTCCATGATTCTATGTTTTTTAAGGTTTTCTTTATCAAGATGGGTCGAGGATAAGAGTAATAATACCTGCGTAGTCTGCAAAATATTCAAAAAATGGTTGGCACATGGTTTAGGCTGTACCTCTGCATGGAGGAGTTTTTTCATGGCATGAGGATTCCTGCATGAAGATGGTGGTCGAAGGGGCGGATGCGATGCCCAATATCACGGAAGGCGTGTATCCGATGGAATTATATATCCGAAAGGATAAGAAGTCGTTTACGGTTTATCGAAGCTTTCCGAGAGGATAATCCTGCGATACGAAGAGAGTCCGGCTATGTTTTCTTGGCAACTGTTGCCTGAAACAGCGGACGTGCTAGGTATCCCTGCCAGAAAGCACACACCGAGTTCAAGGGGAGGGTGTATGAAGCTTGGTATTGCGCCTCTTTGCCGGTGGATGCCGGGCCGTACAAGTTCTGCGGGCTTCCGGGCTTGATATTGAAAGCGGCGGACACAGCCGGGGATTACAGCTGGGAGGCAACGGGCATAGAGAAATGGAAGAGGCCTATCTATGAAAAGAAATTCGTGCTGCAAAAATGCAGTCGCGAACAGGCTAGGAAAATCATTGCCGATTTGTTTTCCAAACCATTCTGTTTTGTGGTGAAAATTGGGGGGAAGAAGGTGGTATTCCTAGACAAGTCGGATTCGCGAGGATACCGAGAAGCGGACGAGCGCGAATTTTCGATAAAGAATTATTACTATTACCCGTTGGCGGAATTAAAAGACGGAGAAGATTTATGCTAAAAAGGTTGTGCATATTATTGGTATTTTTGTAAATTAGACTTAATTCCGCCAACGGGTTAATTTGTATTTCTTCGAGCCGGAAATCGAGTTGAACTACGGCTACAGCGACTTTTTGCTGCTGCCGGACAAGCAGCGAATTTCAAGTCACTTTTCGAGGCGGTGTCCGTTTATCCCAAATCGGTCATTAGACTTTGGGGAGATTGCCCGCTTGTGTCATGCAACATGCTTCTCGCCTAGCCGAAGGCGTAGCGGGCTACGTCGAGGCGTAGCGAGAAACAGGGTGCGGACAGAAGCGGGCAAGATGCCCGAAAGCCTCATTTTCCCCATCGGAAGCGGACACGGCGTGTCTGATGACCGATTTGGGTTTATCGTACCACTACCTTCAGGGTGCTGTTCGAGCCGTCAGGCAGGACGAATCGCAGGAAGTAAACTCCGCTTTCAAGCCCTTCCAGGCTCAGTTCGGAAGAAGGCACGGGGAAGTTCCGTAGGATTTTCCCGGAGAGGGAGAGTAACTCGGCGGAAGCATATTCCCCGTCCACGAAAAGGCGTTCCGAAGCTGGATTCGGGTAGACACGGAGATGGGCCGCTTGTGTTTCTCCTTCGTTGGCGGAACCACCCACTTCGATATAGAATGGGTCGCTTTCCTGCTCCCCGTCGTCATAAACGGCTGAAATCGTGTAGTCGTAACCGCCTACGGCCACCGGGATGTCTGTATAGGTGTAGCTGGTCAGGATGTTGTCGTTCAACTTCACGCCGTCACGATAGATGTTGAAACCGCGGAGCTTGAGGCTTTCGCTGGTCGCCTTGGTGTTTTTCAAGCGGGCCGGTTCCTTCAAGCCCAAGGAAGAGAGCGACATTACTTTCACTTTCGGGGTAATTCCGGTCGTCATGGCCGTCTTGGCCGATTCTTCCAAATCCCGTTTCTTGACTACCAAGCCGTTGATACACCAGTTGGCATCGATTCCGTTGCCGCTCAGGATGGTCCATTGCTGGCCGTCGGCCGACATCAGGTCGCCGAAGCCGCGCACGGCGGGTCCACGGTCGTAAGCAGCCACAGCGGTGGCAGCTTCCGAATAGCGGACTTTGTAGCCCGTTACCACTTCCATGGGTTGGTCCATCGGGATGTATTGGTCAAACATCAAGGTGTTCCATTCCGCTTCACGGATGCGGTCCCGCATGGGGACTTCCATGCAGAAAGTATCGTTGAGGTAAACAATGCCGCTCAGTTCTTCCACATCGTTGCCGATGAAGAATTCGATGCCGACAAGGTAGAGGTCGCGGTACTCGTTCAAGCGGGTCGAATCCCAGCCGATGGCCGCGTACATGGTTTGCCCGTCGGCCAGGGCGGTTCCACTGTACGCATCGTTGCAGAAGCCGATGCCTAAGGGTTGTTCAAAATAGGGAAGTTCCCATCGGGCATCCACCGCGAAGCTTTCCCCTTGCGGATAGGAAGAAAGGACGATATGGGAAGGCGCCATCTTCTGGCCTTCGTGCGTCACGGAAAGTTTCACGGTGTCGGAAGAAACGCAGGAATTGTCGTGGAAGGCTTCTACCACGTAGGTGTAATCCCCGATGGCCCGGTTGAAATCCGTGTAATGCAAATCCAGCAGCTCTTCAGCAATGCGTTCCCCGTTGCGGTAAAGGTTGAAGCCGACCAAGGCCGGGCTGGTTGCCGAGGTATAGCCCCATTCCATAGCTACCGCACGGTTGCTTTCGTAAGCAGTAAGGTCTTGCGGCCCCGGGCATTCCCCGATGGGAGCGATGGTCACCGTGGTCTCCACGCCTTCCAGGATTGCACCGGTGCAGCCGTCTGTGTGGACAGGTTCCACGGTATAGGTGTAATCTCCGGCTTCGTCCAAGGTGTCTATAAAGCCAAGACCTTGTACATAGGTGCCTTCAGGGTTGATTTTGACATCGTTGCGGTAAAGGTTGTAGCCTATTAAACCGGGGGCGCTTTCCACTTCGAAGAGGGCCAAATGAGACTTCGTGGCAGTGAATTGCAGCACGGCGCTCAAAGCAATGGTGCTGTCTTCCAATACGCTGAGGGTCATACCACCGGCAAGGAAACCGTAGCGGGTTTCTATCGAGGAGAGGCGGCTGTCATCGGAAAGGACTTTCTTGCCGATGAATTCCCCGGTCGAGAAGTCCACCGTATAGAGCTCGTCCAAGCTTTCTCCTGTCTGGCTCAGGATATAGAGCATGCCATCATGGTATGCCATACCCGAAATTATCAAACCCGTGATGTCGATATCCACGCCGGGATCGACTTCCTGGCCCCGCATGTTGCAGAAATGGATGGTTTCCCAATCCCCGTAAATCAAGCCTCCTTGGCCTTCGTTCAATTCCGGGACGTAGCAGAGGTAAACCACAGTTTCTTCGGTCCGGATACGGTTGGACACGCTCATATTTTGCGGGTCCAGTATCAAGATGTCGTTCTGGTCGCAGGCTGCATAGATGTAATTTCCGATTTTGGCGATGTTGAGAAGGCTCGAAACTTCGGATACTGGATAGGATTCCAGCAATTCCATGCTTTCGTAGTCGTACACGTTGATGCAGCGGTTGCCGTTGTCCACAGCGTACAGGCGGTTTCCATCAAGGAAGGCGGAGAACATGGAGCGGCGTTCAAAGGTCTTGGTCTCGATGAGGTCGAGGTTTTCGTTGCGGTAGTTGCCGGAAGCCGTGGTAGCCTTGGAGGTTTTTGCGTTGTTCCGGGCCACGATGCGCGGGCTGGAAGCCAGACCGGTTCTTTCAGAAGCTTCGGGGCCTGCCGGGCTGCGGAGGGTCCCGTCCCAGGCATAGGCGTTCGTGGTGGCCATCCGGGAAGAAGGCAAGCTCCAGTACACGTTGGCGTAGCGGTTGTACACCAGGTTGTGTCCGATGGACTGTACGGGAAGACAGCCATCGATATCCACAATCAGGATTTCCTGGGCATCCCGGTAGTCGGAAACGCCTTCTTCATAGACGGCCTGGATGCTGTAGATATGGATGCCGCTTTCCACGTTCTCCGTTTGCAGAAAGGAGGTTTCGGTCGGGGCGATGAGTTCGGCGTTCAATTGTACCGAATCGCAGAAAACGTTGTATCCGGCAAGGGTGTATTGGCCATTCAGCGGAGCCTTCCATTGCAGCGCTACGGCCATCTGTCCCTGTGCCTGACGGGCGGAAAACTGCCTTGCTTTGGCAAAAATCTGTTGTTCCTCCAAGGCGATAACGCAAGCCACATCGGCTCCGTTGTTGGCGGACCCTCCTGTAATCAGACGGGCATCATCGCTGATATTGGAGGGTGCAAAATTGGAAACAGGAAGTTCCAGTCCGTAGAGTTCTTCTACGTAATCGGCCAGAGGTATCATCTCTGAAGTCTGGTAGTTATACATATAGGCGGTAGAGCTGCCCCAGGCCGAGGGGGCCTGGGACATGACAATCCAACCGTTTTCCGAGATACCGAAGCGGGACATATAACCCATTCCGGGTGCAAAAGGAATGGTTTCGGTTGTGAAAGTCTTTTCTTCCTTATTGTATCGGATTAATACATAGTGATATCCGTACACGTTTCCAATTATGATGCTGCCATCGTTGTTGATGCAGGATAATGAACCGGGGGCATCTCCAACGGAAAACGAGGTGTCTTGGGCTAAGTCCCAGAAGACCGGACTCCAGTTGTGTCCCGATTCCGGGTCGGATGAATGTCCTGCCACGATGCTACCGTCATTGCTGGCGCAGTTGACCCGCTCTCCATGACCTGAGTTATCCTTGAAGGATTCGGCTGTCATATCCCAATGAGGCTCTATCCGGGAAAGAATTTTCCCGGTGTTCCCGTTTACGACATAAGCGTAGTTGACCCAGATGTTTCTTCCGGTCGCCGGATTGACGGGATTTTCGAAGGACATGGTAAAAAGAGAGTCCAGACCGGTACTGGCCGCCCAGGAGCTTGCACTGGAATAGAATGGATCTTCGGATGTGGATCGGGTTTCCATGGGAATGGTTTCCCCGTTTTTGTAGATGGAGGCTCCTCCTGCATACCAGTCGGGAGAGAGGATGAATTGGGCAGGAACTTCGGTTTGCCAGAGGCTGTCTTTTTCCAGGTCGTAGATATAGCCGAAAGTCGGAACGCCTTCTGTGTAGAAACCCACGCAACCGATGTATCGTTGGTCGGGAGAAAAGCCGACATCGCTGACATGGGTCCCTTGCAAGAAGTAAAAAGTGCCCTTTTGGCCTTCGGTGATGGTGGCCTCTTGTGCCAAGGCTCCTGTGGACATCATGCTGGAAAACAGCAAGAGGGCATGGAGTGGTTTGAAGGATGTGATGCGCTTCATTTTATTACTGTTTTGTTTGGGAGGACCGGACGGATTCCCGGGAAGCAAAACCCGGAATCCGCCTCGTCCCTTTCAAGGTTATTTGATTCGATAATGTTTATAACAAAGGAATTTTGAAGGTCACGCTTCCATTCCCGGAGAAGATTCTCAGGATTTTCAGACCTGGGGCGGCTTCTATTTCCGGAAGCAGGAGGTTATCGGTGGTTTGGACATCCTGACTGTAAAGGAGGCGGCCCGATGCATCGAAGACTTCCACGCGGTCCATCGGGAGCAAACCCGGGTTCAGGATGCAAATCCTGCCGTCCACGCTCCGTACCGTGAAACCGGATTCAGCAGCTGTTTCGTTACCGCTTCCTTCGGTGGTGAATTCCGCCGTAGCCAAGGGGCTGGCAAGGAGGTCGTCGCAAATGCCTTGCAACTGCCATACATAGGCGGTGCGTTCGTCCAAATCCTGCAAGGTATAGGTGGTCCTGTAAACATCTGTGGTGTCAAAGGCGGAAGAGGAAACAGGACGGTACATCAGCTGGAAGTAGTCGTTTTCAGCTCCTGCCGTCCAGCTCAAGTCGGCAGAATGGGCCGAAACTTGGCTTTGCAGGTTGGTGGGAGCCCCGCATTGCGGCATGGGGGTGGTGAACACCAAGGTCTCCGTCCATTCGCTGGTATCGCCTGCGGCTGCCGAGCAGGTGCTGCGGATGGCCACGTTGTAGGCGACATGGAGTTCTTCATAGATACCCGAAATGGTTACGGTATCGGAATGGGCATACCAAGGTCCGAAATAGTAGTCCAGTCTTGGGTAACGTTCCGTATCGCATGCCCAGACATGGATTTGCTTGTCGGCTTGGGAATGCCCGGTAATCGTGACGGTCTGCCAAGTGGAGTCGATGATGGAAAATCCGGTGGGTGCAGCGCAGATATCGTTGGTTTCGAACCAATACATGGGGTCGGAAGCGACCGGGCCGGGGCTGCGGTGTCCATCTTCGCAGAACGACTGGATGGAATACTCGTACACGCATCCCGGTTCGAGATTGGTAATCGTGTATTCGGTTTCGGTCGTATAAATGCTGTCGATTTCTCCGGTCGTGGTATTGTTCAGGTAAATCCCGTATTCGAGGGAAGACCCTGTCCACGACAGCGTGATTTGGGTGCCTTGCAGACCGTATTGGCGGATGTTTTCCACGCCGAAACAGGGGATGTCGCCCGTGTATTCGGCCCGCAGGCTGTCAAGGACGAAATAAGAACGTGGGTCGATATCGTAATCGATTTGTGGGTTGTCCTTGAGCAGGGCGATGTTCACGTGGCGGCTGAAGGCCGAGAGGTCGATGACGGCATCCTGCCATTGGGCTTGTGTGTCGTTCAAATGCAGGGTGTCTACGATTTCATTGGCGGAGAAAGCCTTGTCGGGCGAAACCAAGATATAAACACGGGCTTGGCCCTCGTAGTTTTGCAGTTCTTGGGTGGATGGGTCTTGGTAATAGGATTTCCAGCGGAAACGGTATTCGGCAGGTGCGAGCACGTCTTCGAGGCAAACGGTCGGGAGCTGGAGCCAGACGAGGTTAGGAGCCGTGAGAATGGAAGTTCCGATGGATTTTTTTCCATCGGGTTCGCTTTGGTACATACGGAATTCAGTGTTTTCTACCAACTCTGCGTTTCCTTCTGCGGGCAATTCCTGGCTGGAGAAAGTTCCGAATTCTTCGGGTACGGCTCCGAGGTTGGTCAAATCCTGGCTGTAAGGCATGCCGTAGAGTGTGGAGGCTTCCACGATTTGAGGCAGGGAACTGTCACCGGTGGAGCAGGTGGCCCGCAATCGTATCTGGTATCTGGTGTGTGCGTTCAGACTTCTGACTTCCAAGGTTTCATGATTGCTGGAACTATGCCAAGCCGACCATTCGCCCTCTTCCGGGCAATATTGGTAAAGAATCTCAGTAGCCAGGGTATTGGGGTCGGAAAAGTTCAGGCCGATGATACGATGAGTCGTCAGGGAATCGTTCACGACAATATCGGTAGGATAGGCGCAGGGCAGTTCGGGTTCAATCCGGACTTGGTTGAGGGAGAATGTTTCCCTCCTGACAGACGGAAGGCCTTTGAAACGGAAACGTAATTGGTAGTTGTTGCCGGTTTCCAAAGAGGGAAGGGTAAACGAGGCATCGGCAAAGTTGTTTGCCGCATATGTCGGAATCGTTTGGCTGGTGAGGGTCGCTATCAAGTTCCATTCCGAGCTGTTGGTTTCCTTGTAATAGATGGACAGCGTGTCTCCCGCCCGCAGGGCACCGGTGGATGCGGACATGCCTGAACCGCTGGCTTTCTGAAAGCGGTAATGTACTCTCAAATCCGGGTATCTGGCTTGGAATTCCGGGCTGATGGCATCGGCTTCCACGAATTCACCCGCAGAAGGCATCCGGAGATAGAGGGATTTGTTTTCGTCTGTCCGTTCCCCGACTTGCGGCATGGCTACGGCAAAGGAAGCGTTCGAGCTTGCCGATTGCGACCATCCGGCAGGCAGCACACCGCTTTCGGAACTGGCTGGAATCCGGTCGGTTCCAAAGTCGAATACGATGACGGAATGGTCATCGACCGTTGAAACGGTCCGGAACGGCAGGGCCGAGTACTGGGCAGTATAGGTGGTATCTCCTGTACGGCTCCAGATATAGGTATAGTAAGAAGTAGCGGCTTCCAGGTTGGTCAGTTCCAGGTTGTTGTTTGTTACTGTTCCGGCATGGACGGTTTGAATCAAGTAAGGGCCGTGGTTGTAGGAGCTGCCGGCAGTTTCCGTGCCGGGGTCGTGGAAAAGTGTATCCCCTTGCTGGTAAACCTGTCCGTTGATGTCCAGAAGGCGGTCTGTGGCTCCGTAGTCACGCCGGGCAAGGCCTACGACAATTTCGGTTTCGGCATCGAGGTTTTCAAATCGCAGGGTCGCGGAATTTTCTCCTATCTGGGCAATGGATACCGCAGGCGGGGCTTGCAAGGTATTGGCTTCAAGGATAATTGGGTTTTCCATATACATGGGGCCGCCTGCACAGAGGTTGTTATAAGGATAAACGTAGATGTAATAGGTCGAGGCCGGTTTCAAGTTCTCGGAGGTGAAAGAGAACTTGGAGTTTCCCGAAAGCAGGATTGGGAAGCCCCCGATGCTGTCGCCTGGGCGATAGTTAACTCCGATTCTTTGGTCGATGGCATAGGTTTTTCCATCTGTTGGACGTTCTTCCACGCTGTTGTTGTCTGCCAAGAAGGCGATGAAGCCATCGTATTCACCTTCCAAGGAGAGTTCCACTTCCAATGCTTCGGCAAGCTGGAGAGGGAATGAAGCCGATGCTTCCACGTTTTCCGGTTTCGTGCAGTTTTCGGGGTAGGTGAAGGTCAGCGTTTTTCCTTCGGTTGCGGCATCCACGTTCAGGTAAGATGTTGAAGTAGACGTGGTGGAGTTCCAGTCGGCAGCGTAAAGGGCTCCTTCCCCGCTGTTGGCTTTCAATACAAAAGAGAAACCGAACGTGTTCCAAGTGCTTTCATCGGGATTGGCTCCCGGTGTTTCCATATCGCGGAACCAAACCTGGATATCCCCGTTTTGGTTCAGCACGATATCGTAGGACCAACGGTAGGTTTGTCCATTGGCGGAGAGCAAAAGGTTTTCATACCCGATATACAGGAGCCCGTTTTCCGCGTCGGTACTATATCCGATACGGGTGGTGTTGTCGGAGGCTACCGTGCAGGTGTTGCGGCGGTCGTAACTGGTGGCAAGCATCAGCTGGGGCATGGCTTGAACAAGATTGGAGTCGATGTTGCTGGAATAAGTCTTATAGGAGGCAATCAGGGTGTTTCCTTGGGAAAGGAACAGATGTCCGTTTCCGGTGATGCCGAAGTGGTCCATCGTCCTGCCGGCAAGGGGGAAATCGAATCCGATGGGGTTGGCGGGTTGTTCCTGTCCGAGGCCTGTCAAGGCCACGGGGTCTTGGTCTGTGAGAAGGTAGTCGCCGTTGAGAGTGTCGGTGGTTTCTGTTTTGAGCTGGAACCATGTCCAGCCGTCTTCGGGACGGGTGGCCGGAGCGGGTTCGTCACCGCTGAGATGGTAACCGCCCACGGGGATTTGCG